>CANRZQ010000086.1 GCA_947644475.1 uncultured Muribaculaceae bacterium | reverse complement strand
TTCGAGCAGATGGAAATGCAGTTCTTCGTACGCCCCGGCCAGGAAATGGAATGGTTCAAGTACTGGAAGGAATGGCGTCTCAGCTGGCACAAGGCCCTTGGCCTCGGCGATGAGAAATACCGCTATCACGACCACGAGAAACTCGCCCACTATGCCAACGCCGCCACCGACATCGAGTTCCAGATGCCCTTCGGCTTCAAGGAAGTGGAAGGCATACATTCACGCACCAATTTCGACCTTTCGCAGCATGAGAAATTCTCAGGCAAAAAAATCCAGTATTTCGACCCGGAACTCAACGAAAGTTACACCCCGTATGTGATTGAGACCTCGATTGGCGTCGACCGCATGTTCCTGTCGGTGCTCTGCTCGTCGTATGAGGAACAGCCGCTCGAAAACGGCGAGACACGCGTGGTGCTCCACCTTCCGGCCGCCCTCGCTCCTGTGAAATGCGCCGTGCTGCCTCTCGTACGCAAAGACGGCCTTCCTGAAAAAGCCCGTGAAATAGTCGACGACCTCAAATTCGACTTCACCACTCACTACGAGGAAAAAGATGCTATCGGCCGCCGCTACCGCCGCCAGGACGCAATCGGCACCCCCTTCTGCATCACCGTCGACCACCAGACCCTCGAGGACAACACCGTGACACTCCGCCACCGCGACTCAATGCAGCAGGAACGTGTGGCCATAGCCGACCTGCATCGCCTGATCCACGACCAGGTGAGCCTGCCGTCGCTTCTTCGTAAAATCAACAAATAAACATTCTCCTCAATGAAAAAAATCATCATTTTAGCTGTTGTCGCCCTTGTTGTAATATTGCTTGGCTCCAACGGATGCTCAACCTACAACAAGATGACAACCGCCGACCAAGAAGTGGAAAGCGCATGGGGCGAGGTTCAGAACCAGTACCAGCGCCGGTTCGACCTTATCCCCAACCTTGTCGAGACCGTCAAGGGCTACGCCAAACACGAAAGCGAGACGTTTGAGAACGTGACGCGCGCCCGCGCCGGACTTTCCGACGCTTACAACACGGCGCAGGGATTGCAGCCCCAGACCGAGGCGCTGCCCGATGCCCAACAGTTTGAGCAGTACAACCAGGCGCAGGCCGACCTCAACCGCGCGCTCAGCATCTATGTAAACGCTGTGCGCGAGGCATATCCCGACCTGAAAGCCGACCAGCAGTTCCGCGACCTCCAAGTTCAACTCGAAGGCACCGAGAACCGCATAGCCACGGCCCGCACCCGCTACATCGACATAGTAAAGGACTATAACCTGAGTGTCAAACGCTTCCCCGCCAAAATCTGGGCTTCGATTTTCGGATTCGATGCAAAGCCCCAGTTCCAAGCCGACCGTGATGCTCAAAACGCCCCCAAAGTACAATTTTAATGAAAAAATATCCTATTATAACGCTGCTCCTCTGCGCCTTGGCTATGCCCTGGATTTCATCGTGCAACGATGACGATGACCAGGACATATGGTCGGTGTACGAAAAATGGCGTATCGAAAACGACAACTGGCTCGCCGAACTCCAAGGCAAAAAAGACGCGGCAGGAAACCCTTACTACAAAACAATAGTGCCGGAATGGGACCCGGCTGCTTTCGTGCTCATACATTATTATAATGACCGAAGCAAAACCGAGGGCAAACTCTCGCCGATGTACACCTCGACAGTCGACACCCGCTATATAGTCCACTATTACGACGGCACTCCGCTCGACTCATCGTACAACAACTCTCTCTATGGCCCGGCCATATTCCGCACGCAACTTTCATCCGTGATTCCGGGATGGACCATAGCCCTCGAGGATATGCGCGTGGGCGACACAGCCGAGGTGATAATACCTTACGAGCAGGCTTACGGCGCATCGACAAGTTCGGGCGTAGTCCCCTACTCTGCCCTGCGCTACCAGATAGGGCTGGTAAACATAGCCGATTACGAGAAAAACCCGAAATAATCCGGCTGATTGCCGGGAGACAATTTCCAGAACAATCAAGACATGACTATCGGCAATATTGATCTTGGAGAACGTCCGGTGATGCTTGCCCCGATGGAAGACGTCACCGACGAGTCGTTCCGCCTGATTTGCAAGGAACAGGGGGCCGACATGACGTATACCGAATTTGTCTCCGCCGACGCGCTTATCCGCGACATCGCCGCCACCACCCGCAAACTGCACATCAATGCGGCCGAGCGGCCCACCGCCATCCAGATTTACGGCCGAGAACCGGGGCCAATGACAGAAGCCGCGCTTATTGCCGAAAAGGCCGGCCCCGACCTTATTGACATAAACTTCGGATGCCCGGTAAAGAAAGTGGCCGGCAAAGGCGCAGGAGCCGGACTGCTGCGCGATGTGCCGAAGATGCTCGAGATAACCCGCGCCGTGGTAGACGCCGTGAAACTGCCGGTGACGGTAAAGACGCGCCTGGGCTGGGACTGCAACTCCAAGATAATTGTAGAACTGGCTGAGCAACTTCAAGACTGCGGCATCGCGGCACTGACCGTGCATGGCCGCACGCGGTCGCAAATGTATACCGGCGCGGCCGACTGGAACACCATAGCGGCCGTAAAGGCAAATCCGCGCCTCACCATCCCCGTAATCGGCAATGGCGACATAGTGTCGGGCGAGACGGCCGCGCGTGCTTTTGAATCGGGTGTCGACGGCATCATGGTTGGCCGTGCATCGATAGGCGCGCCATGGGTGTTCCGTGAAATCAAGGCCGCCGTTTCAGGCAAAGAGTTCACGCCGCCAACATTAGCCGAAAAATTTGCCATCGTGCGCCGCCAGATTATTGAATCGGTGGGCCGCATCGATGAATACCGCGGAATACTCCATATCCGCCGGCATCTTGCCGTATGTCCGCTTTTCAAAGGGATACCCAATTTCCGGGAAACACGCATAGCGATGCTCCGGGCCGACACTCTGGATGAATTAATGGACATAATAAATCATGTAGAACGCGACATTCTCCCTTCCTTATGAAACGCTTATTTACCATACTTGTCCTCGCCGCGGCCACAGCAGCCGCCTCCTGGGGACAAAACAAGACCTACACATTGAATATAGGCGACTTCGACGAACTGACCGTGGTGAACAGCATTGACGTAATCTACTGCATGGATCAGGACAAAGCGGGCACGGCCGTGTACACATGCTCGCCCGATATTGCGTCGTACATCACATTCAGCAACGACAAGGACCGGCTGAAAATTGAAGTGATAACCCCCGAGAACACTCCGCCCGCCACCGGCCTTCCCTGCGTCAAGGTGTATTCATCCTCGCTGGAAAAAGCGCAGAACTGGGCCGACTCTACCCTCACAATCGAGAACAACCAGCCGGCACAGGTATTCAAGGCTAAGGTAATAGGCAACGGACGGCTTGTGGCCCGGAATATACACGCGACCCGGGTGGAAGGCTCGGTTGAAGCCGGCAACGGACATGTCTACCTCCAAGGCAAGGCCCGCAATGGCAAATTCAACATCATGAGCGCCGGCGCAGTAGAGGCCGGAGACCTTGAAACGGTGAAGGCAACATGCCGGGTATTTGGCTCCGGCGCCATCGACTGCAATGTCTCAGAAGACCTCTCGGCTTTTGGAGCCGGCTCGGGCAAAGTCTATTATCGCGGCACTCCAAAGATTAAGAACCGCACAGTAGGCATCAAACTCATCAGCGTTGATAATCCCGAATAGTCCATCGAAACATCGCTAAAAACCCAAACAGCGCGGTCGATAAAATGGAACGCCATCGACCGCATTGGCTCGCAGGTGCTTTACGCCCTTACGGGCCTGGTGCTTGCATGGCTGCTCAGCCCCACCGATTTCGGCCTAGTCGGGGCTGTGCTCATATTTCAGGCTTTTGCCTGGCTGTTGATTGACAGCGGATTCTCGTTCGCCTTGATACAAAGGAAAAGTCCATCGAGGCTTGATTACAGTTCGGTGCTGTGGTTCAACATTGCTGTTGCCGTGGCGCTTTACCTTATATTATATATATGCGCCCCGCTCATAGCCGACTGCTTCGACGGCGACCGCAGGCTTGTGCCTCTATCGAGGGTCATGTTCATCACTATCGTGACAAACGCGTCGGCAATAGTGCAGTCCAACCGCTTGATAAAACAAATGAACCCGCGGCCTCTGGCCATGGCTAATTTAGCGGCCCTCGTGGCAGGAGCCGTGGCAGGAATATGGCTGGCGTTTGCCGGCTACGGCCCTTGGGCCATAGTATGGCAGTCGATAGTGATTTCTGCTGTAAAATCGGCAATATTATGGGCGACAGGAGGCTGGCTTCCACTGATGCGTTTTTCATGGAGCGCGCTCCGCAGTTTTTTCTCTGTGGGCGGCTCGATGATGCTCACGGCATTCTTGAACACCCTTTTCCAGAACATATATTCCTTCGTAATCGGCAACCGGATAGGCCTCGCTCCGCTTGGCTATTTCACCCAGGCCAACAAGTGGAGCAAGATGGCAGTGGTGTCGATTTCCATGACACTTACGTCATCGCTGTTGCCGCCGCTGTCGCAGGTACAGGACGACAATGAGCGTTACCGACGGCTGTCTCTGCGCATGGCCCGGCTTACCGCCTACATCACGGCTCCCGTGCTTATCGGCCTTATTGTCATGGCCACGCCCATTTTTCATCTTTTGTTCGGCGACAAATGGGATGCTTCGATAATCCTTTTCCAGTTATTGCTTATACGGGGAATGTTCACCGTGATGACCGACCTCTACAACAATTTCATACTTGCCCTGGGCAAGTCGCGCCTTATCGTGAAGATGGAGATAGTGCGTGACGCATCGGCCCTTATCGCCTTGGCGGCAACGCTGCCGTTCATGGCCCGAGAGACGGCGTCACATCCCCTGCTCGGCGTAGAGATTCTGCTTTACGGCCAGATAGCGGCAGGTGTCGCTGCGTATGCCATAACCCTTGCGGCCGCAGCACGGGCTGCATCCATATCTACAGCTCAGCTGTTTGGAGCCGGAATGCCTTATTTCATACTTTCATCGCTTATTGCCGCGGCAATCTCACCAATGCTTCTGCTCGACTGGCATCCTTGCGCACTGCTCGCCGCAATGAGCCTGACGGCCCTTACGGCCTATCTGCTTGCCAACAGGATGGCCGGCTCCCGTATTCAGGCCGATGCGATGGCGTATCTTTTTCGCCGACGCGCGTAAATTAATTTGCGTCTTGCTATTTTTACGATTATTTTGTAATTTTGCGAAATAAACTTTCAAAACACAAGTTATGATATACCGTATAATAACAATAATAATGCTGTGCATTGGATTTGCAGCCAACGCACAGGAAGCCGAGCCAGTGTCATGGTCGGCCAAGGCCGAGATGAGTTCGCCCACAGAAGGCACACTAATCGTAAAGGCCACGATAGCGGAGGGTTGGCATATCTACGGCACGCAACTGCCCGAAGGAGGCCCCAAGCCCACTGCAATTTCTTACTCCGGCTCGAAAGGGGTTGAGTTCGAGGGAAAGACATCGGCCTCGCCGGCTCCCGCAAAGGAAAAAGACCAGATGTTTATGATGGAACTTACAACATGGGAAAAAACTGTCACCTTCCGTCAGAAATTCAAGGTGACCGACCCGGAGCAGGCCCGAATAGTCGTAAAGGCCACATACATGTCGTGCGACAACATGAACTGCATGCCTCCAAAGACAAAACGCATAAACGTAAAGATACAGTAAGCCATTATGAAACAGACACACAGAATATTATCGGCTATATTGGCCGTGATGCTTGGCGCGCTCGCAATGGCGGCCCAGCCAAAAGCGAATGTGACATGGACCTCAGCCGTGGATGTCGACAGCCGGGGCGACGGCGCCATTACATGGACTGCCCGGTTTGAGCCGGGATGGCATATTTACGGGCTCACTATGCCTGAAATCAAAGATATGCCCACCTATCCGACACGCTTCACCGTGCAGCCTGCCGATGGCGTGACGCTCGTCGGCGAAGTCGTGGCCTCCCGTCCGGCCGAGACGCATCTCGACCCCGTAATGTCGCTCGAACTCCCGATGTGGGAAGGCGACCCGGTCACTTTCACCCAAAAGATACATCTTGCTTCTCCCGGCGTCAGCACCGAACTGTCGGGTTCCATTGAATATATGGCCTGCTCTGCCAAAGCATGCACCCCTCCGGCAACAGAAAATTTCAGTTTTCAAATAGGCACACCCTCGGAAAAAGCCCCGGAAGCCGAAGAAAACAAGACTGAGACGGCCGCTATCGCCGTGCATGCGCCATCGGCCGAGGAAGCGGACTGGTGGGCGCCCGTAGAGTCCGGCATAACCGAAAACGCGGCGTCGGCATCGGGCAATTCGTCGTGGTGGATGATTTTTGCCATAGGATTCTTAGGCGGACTTCTCGCCCTGCTCACTCCATGCGTATGGCCGATGATACCGATGACCGTAAGTTTCTTCCTGAAAACATCGAAGCAACGGTCGAAGGCAATCACCAACGCGATAATATACGGGCTGAGCATCGTGGTGATTTTCCTTATCCTCGGCATCGGCATAACACTGTGCTTCGGAGCGAGCAAACTCAACGAGATTGCCACTTCTGCAGTGTTTAACATTATCTTCTTCCTGCTTCTTGTTGTGTTTGCCGTGTCGTTCTTCGGGGCATTTGAGATAAAACTGCCTTCCCGATGGGCCAACGCCATGGACAACAAGGCCGAGACCACATCGGGCCTGGTAAGCATATTCTTTATGGCGTTCACACTTGTATTGGTGTCGTTCTCTTGCACCGGCCCAATCATAGGCACACTCCTTGTAGAAGCAGCGTCTCAGGGCGCAATCTTAGGCCCGGCGGTGGGCATGGGCGGTTTTGCCCTCGGCCTCGCCCTGCCTTTCGCGCTTTTCGCAATATTCCCGTCATTCCTGCAAGCGATGCCAAAGTCGGGAGGATGGCTTAACTCTGTGAAAGTAGTTCTCGGCTTCATCGAACTTATACTATCCCTGAAATTCCTCTCTGTGGCCGATCTTGCTTATGGATGGCGCATATTGGACCGCGAGGTGTTTGTGGCAATATGGATTGTGCTGTTCATCCTTCTGGGAATGTATCTGCTCGGCAAACTGCGGTTTGCCCACGACGACAAGAAAGACCATACTTCGGTGAGCGGCCTGTTCCTCGGCGTGGCCTCCCTGTCATTTGCCGTATACCTGCTCCCCGGCCTCTGGGGCGCGCCCCTCAAAGCCATATCGGCATTTGCACCTCCGCTCACCACTCAGGACTTCAACCTTTACGGAGGCGTACATCAGGAGTTCGACGACTACGACAAGGGCATGGCATATGCCCGCGAGCACGGCAAGCCCGTAATGCTCGATTTCACCGGCTACGGCTGTGTCAACTGCCGCAAGATGGAAATGGCCGTATTCGACACCCCCGACGTACGTTCGATTCTCGACAATGATTATATCGTAATCAAACTCCATGTCGACGACAAGACCGCGCTTGCATCGCCATACAAGGTAGACGAATATGGCAAAACCACGGAAATACGCACCGTCGGCGACAAATGGAGTTATCTCCAGCGCCACAAGTTTGGCATAAACCAACAGCCATATTACATGCTTCTCGACAACGACGGCAAGCCGCTGGCCGCGCCGCGCGACTACGACGAGAACGTGGCCGCATTTGTAAAATGGCTCGATGACGGAAAAAAAGAGTATAAAAAATGAGCATGTACAAGAATCACACCCGTGAAGAAAAGATAGAAGCACTTGGCCGCGTCATCGACACGCTCGACATCTTGCGCGTGAAGTGCCCGTGGGATGCCAAGCAGACCAACGAGTCGCTGCGCCCCAACACCATCGAGGAGACATACGAACTGGCCCAGGCTCTTATCGACAACGATGACGCCAACATATGCAAGGAACTCGGCGACGTGCTGCTACATGTGCTTTTCTATGCGAAAATCGGTTCGGAAAAAGAGCAATTCGACATAGCCGACGTAGCCGACCGCCTGAATGAAAAACTAATATTCCGCCACCCGCACATCTTTGGAGACGTGAAGGTGAACGACGCCCACGATGTGGAGCAGAACTGGGAGCAGATAAAACTCCGCGAGAAAGGCGGCAACCGCACCGTGCTCGCAGGAGTGCCGTCGGCGCTTCCCGCATTGGTCAAGGCTTTCCGCATCCAGGAAAAGGCTGCCAACGCCGGCTTCGACTGGGAAAAGCCCGAGGATGTATGGGCGAAGGTTGCGGAAGAGACGGCAGAAGTCGGCGCCGAGATTGCATCGGGCAACCGCGATGCCCTCGAAGAGGAATTCGGCGATTTGCTTTTCGCCGTAATAAATGCAGCGCGCCTCTACAAGGTGAATCCCGAAAATGCCCTCGAACGCACAAACCGCAAGTTCATCTCCCGGTTCAACTTTATCGAGAGCCAGGCAGCAGCCCAAGGCCGTAAAATCGGAGAACTCACCCTCGACGAAATGGAAGCCCTGTGGCAACAGGCAAAATTGCAAAAATAAGAATATCATCAAATGCTTTCAATCGATTGGCACGGACACGCCGGGCCAATCGATTGAATTTGCATTAAAAACAATCAAGCATCACGCAAATTGATTCTCTGCATAACCGAAAAGCCGTCAGTGGCGAAAGACATAGCATCAATCCTCGGGGCCAACGTACGCCGCGAGGGATTCTATGAGGGCTCCTCCGACTGCCCTTACAAAGTTACATGGACATACGGCCATCTGTGCTGCCTCAAAGAGCCGCAGGACTACACCGAGATGTGGAAACGGTGGTCGCTCGGCTCGCTGCCGATGATTCCGCCAAAATTCGGGATAAAACTCATCGACGACAAAGGCATCGAACGCCAGTTCCGCGTCATCGAGACCCTGATTGGAGAAGCCACAGAGGTGATAAACTGCGGCGATGCCGGCCAGGAAGGCGAACTCATACAGCGATGGGTGATGCAAAAAGCCGGCATAAAATGCCCCGTGCGTCGGCTGTGGATATCATCTCTGACAGACGAGTCGATACGAAAAGGCTTTTCCGAACTGAAACCACAGGCCGATTTCGACAACCTCTACCTCGCCGGGCTTTCACGCGCCATCGGCGACTGGCTCCTGGGCATGAATGCCACGCGCCTGTTCACCATCAAATACTCAGGCCCGGGAAAAGTGCTTTCCATCGGACGAGTCCAAACCCCCACTCTTGCCCTGATTGTGCAGCGTCATTTCGAAATCGCCAACTTCAAGCCGGAGGACTCATGGGAATTGCGCACCGTCTACCGCGACGTGACCTTTATCTCCACCGGCGACCGCTTCAAGACCGAAGAAGCCTGCGTTGCAGAAATAGAGCGGCTGGCTCCGCTTCCGCTCACCGTTACCGACGTAAACAAGAAAAAAGGACGAGAGGCCCCTCCACGGCTTTTCGACCTCACGTCGTTACAGGTCGAATGCAACAAGAAATGGGGATGGAGCGCCGATGAGACACTCAGGCTGATACAGTCGCTATATGAGAAAAAAGTGACAACCTACCCCCGCGTAGACACCACATACCTCACCGACGACATATACACAAAAGTGCCCGACATTTTGCGCCGGATGACCCCGTATGCACCCCAGACCGCACCCGTGCTCGCCCTATCGAAACTGCCGAAAAGCAAAAAAGTGTTCGACAACTCGAAAGTAACCGACCACCACGCAATAATACCTACCGGCCAATTGCCCGACATGCTTGTCGGCGATGAACGAAAGTTATACCACCTGATTGCACTGAGATTCATCGCCGCCTTTTATCCCGACTGCATATTCGAGCAGACAACCGTGCTCGCCAAAGTCGACGACACCGAGTTCAAGGCAACCGGAAAAGTAATAACCGACCCCGGATGGCGCGTGCTTTACAACAAAAAATCAGGCACAACCAACGAAACCGAGAACGCCGAGGCCGAATCCGACTCAAAACTCCTCCCCCC
>CANRZQ010000085.1 GCA_947644475.1 uncultured Muribaculaceae bacterium | reverse complement strand
GTTCTTTCTAAACTTCCAGAGCCTGCCGGAATGCTCCCCATGCCTTTGGCCATCCGGCGTAGAATGCCACTTGTGTGAGGATTTCGGCTATTTCGGTGCGTGTTACTCCGTTTTTCTTCGCTTCTTGAAGATGATATGTTAGCGATGAGTCGATGATGCCGCTGCTTACGAGTGATGTTACGGTGACGATGCTTCTGTCGCGGAGAGACAGTTTGTGGGTGCGGCTCCATACTTCACCGAAAAGGATGTCATCGTTGAGTTCGGCAAATTTGGGCGCAAACTCGCCGAGCGCGGCGCGTCCGGCTGTCTGTTTTATTTCTGAGGGCCCAGCTGTAAGTTTAGCCGGATTATTTTGTGTATATGCCATATTCGATGCTATTATAATTGTCAATATTGCAGCGGTCAGTTTTTTCATAAATTCAACTTATCCTTTATCCATAAAACTTGTGAATGATCCACGCTCTTGCTGAGGCGCGCCTTCTTTTTGCTTCTGAGAGGCTATTGCCTTTATAATGAATGCCATGTTGCGGCCAAGATTGCGCATGGTCTGCAATCCTTCAAGGTCTTTCTCCACATCCTCAGAAACAAATCCATGCACTTCGTTCCAGTATGTACTTGACACGATTGGCATTGAGCAGATTGTGAAATACTTGTTTATCTCGTCGAAAGCCGATGTAGAGCCTCCGCGGCGCGACGACACCACGGCAGCGCCAGCCTTCATTGTTTTGTCCACTACGCCGGAGGTGCTGTAAAAAAGGCGGTCAAGAAACGCAAGGAGTTGCCCGTTGCTGCCGGCATAATAGGTAGGGGTGCCTATTATCACACCGCCTGCCTCGTCAAACTTTGGCGCGGTCTCATTCACAATGTCGCTGAATACGCACCTGCCATGCTCGCGGCAAAAATTACAGGCTATGCAGCCGCGAATATCTTTGTTGCCTATGTTGACACGCTCGATGTCTATTCCACATTCTGCAAGAGTCTTCTCCGCCTCTTGCAAAGCCCTGTCGGTGCATCCATGCAGATGGGGGCTTCCGTTTATTGTCAAAACTTTCATTTGTTATACGTATATATTGTCATATCTGCATTTTTTCAATGACGCAAATTTACAATAAGTTTATAATGATGGCATACCTGTTTATCTGAATTACTAACCAAAATCACCGGTTGATGTCGGCAAGATATTGCGATGGACTCATGCCGGTGTGTCTCTTGAACATTCGGCTGAAATGCTGCGGATATTCAAATCCCATGTCATATGCGACCCTCGAGATGTTGCCCGAAGACACAAGACGGTTCTTGGCCATCCTTATAATATGGTTGCGGATGAAGTTGCCCGCATTTTCACCTGTCGTTTTTTTTATCAAATCACTGAAATAGTTTGGAGTCATACATAGTTTTGACGCAAAGTATTGCACGCCGGGCACACCATGCTGCAATTGCAGCCCCTCATCATAATACTCATTGAGCAATGCGCTTAGACGGACCAATATGTCATCGCTTGTCTGCCGCAAATGATGAAACTGCCGCGTGTAGGCTCGATTGCATATATGCAGCATCACCGATATATAACCTACAATGATGGCGTTCTGGTCGGTGTCGGCAGGCTGTGCAACCTCATCTCTGATGCTTTTCATCAATGAAGCGAGGGTGTCTTTCTCTCTTTCCTCAAGAAACACAGCCTCGTTTGCGCTGTAATCGAAGAACGAGAATTCGCGGATACTTTTCTCCAGATGGGTTCCCGCCAACAAATCGGGATGAAAAAGTATGCCCCAGCCATCAATATCAATAAGATCGCCCACATCTTCCCTCCCCCCAATCTGTCCCGGGGCCACACATATAAGACTGCCCGAGGTGTGCCCGAAAGCGCCAAGCCCATATTTGAGGTCATCCCGGACTTTGCTGTGCATGAACAGCCCGTACACACCATAATCATTAATGCTGGATGGAATTGGCGAGACCTTGTCGAATTCAATGACACCGACAAGCGGGTGACGCGTATCGCCACCTAAGTAAGAGATTAGATCTTCCGGCTTATATACCCTCAGGAGATTTGGCATTGGTATGATTTTCAGTATGATTTTTCAGTATGCAAATATAATATTTTTCCATCAAAATGAAAATTGGTACGTTTCCCAATATTTATGGTTCGGCATTTATCAATAACGGTCATAATTTTGCACCATATATAAATAACAAACTGCAAATGAACGCAAAAACAATAATAATGTCAGCGGCGTTGACAATAACTGCGCTGACGACAAAATCTCAAGGCATGGAAAATAATCCGAACGCAAACACATCATTGGCTCCGGTCGAGAAACCGGTACTTACAAAGGAATGGGATAAGGTTTTCCCGCAAAGTGACAAAGTAGAACACTCGAAGGTCACATTCGTCAACCGTTACGGCATAACTCTCGTCGCCGACATGTACAGGCCCAAGAACGCAGCCGTGGCATCGACGGCGTCGTCCCGCCCCGTAAAGAAACTGCCTGCACTTGCCATAAGCGGCCCCTTCGGCGCTGTAAAGGAGCAATCATCAGGCCTCTACGCCCAGCAACTCGCCGAACGCGGATTCCTTACAATCGCTTTCGACCCATCATTCACAGGCGAGAGCGGAGGCATGCCTCGCCGTGTGGCTTCGCCCGACATTAACGTGGAGGACTTCTCTGCCGCTGTTGATTATCTAATGAATCACGACGACGTTGACCCCGGCAAAATCGGCATCATCGGAATTTGCGGCTGGGGTGGCATCGCCATCGAAGCGGCTATCAACGACCCTCGCATAAAGGCGACTGTAGCCTCCACTATGTACGACATGACGCGAGTCAACGCCAACGGATATTTCGATTCAGAGAATACAGCCGACCAGCGTAATGCCAAAAGAGCAGCAATGGCGACTCAGCGCACCATCGACTATAAGAACGGCTCTTATCAACGCGCCGGCGGGGTAATAGACCCACTGCCGGAAGATGCGCCACAGTTTGTCAAAGACTACTTCGATTACTACAAGACCCCTCGTGGCTACCATGTCCGCTCGGGCAACTCCAACGATGGCTGGAACACAACATCCAACCTGCCGTTCATCAACTTCAAGTTCTTCGAATATGCCGACGAACTGGCAAATGCCGTGCTTATTGTCCATGGCGACAAGGCGCACTCCTACTACTTTGGCAAAGACACATTTGCCCTTCTCAAAGGCGATAACAAACAGATGCTTACAGTAAATGGAGCATCACATTGCGACCTCTACGACCGGCTCGACATAATTCCGATGGACGAAATCGCCGCCTTCCTCGCTGAGCACCTCGATAAGTAAATATGGCGCCGGTGCATTATTTATTAAAACAGGAGGAGCGCAAGGCAGTCGAATATGATAGGCACGGGCTTTCGCCCATGCCTACCATATTAAGCGGCTCTGCCGCTTCTGCCGAAAAGACATGCACCATAAATTCGGCCCATTTTAATGCCGACCGCAGACAGGCAAAAAGAAAAAGTTCTGAAAATCGTTGATTTTCAGAACTTTCTTTGGTCTGATAGACCTCTTGGTGACCCCGCAGGGGCTCGAACCCTGGACCCGCTGATTAAGAGTCAGCTGCTCTACCAACTGAGCTACGGAGTCTTGCACTTTCAAGGGGCGTTTCCCTTAATGCGGTGCAAAGTTAGTAAGTTTTTTTGGAGTTTGCAAATATTTTTGTCATTTTTTTATTTTTCTTTACTTAATGACAGCATTATTTTGTGCCGAGAGTGATTATAGCCCCGGTAGTTGGGTCAAGAAGCAGGTATGCGGGGGCTTTTTTGTCGGTAAAAAGTCGTGGGTCGAGTCCGAAGGTTACGCCGAGTTGGGCTATTGGAATGTTAAGTTCGGCAAATGTCTTGCCTCTAAAATCGATATCTATACGCGCATTGCCGGGAATGTTGTAGGCGACCCCGCCCTTTGGAAATTTTTTTACTTCGCCTTTGTCGTCCTTTGGCAGATGTCCACGTTCGGTTACATGCATCGAAAGGTATATAGGTTCTCCGGAGAGGTCGTCGGCCGAGACGATACCCTCTGTGGCCGAGAGGCGGGCTATAACTTTATTGCTGATGTCTTCGTCGTCCGGAACAAAAGTCACTGTTGACACTTCGGTATAACGGCTCTCGGTGCCGGCAAACATGGCTGTAAGTGCTGCCTCCTGGGCCGAAAGGTTGTCGAGGGCCAATTGGAGGGAGCGTCCGTCGGGAGGGGTGTTTTCTGCCTGACCGGAAATAAGGTCGTTACGGTTGTCGCGGAGTTCAAAAATCCGTTGCGCGGCAAGTTCGGCCCGCTTTGAGGTTGATGCGCTCTGGCTCATTTCCTGTGTCACAGCCTGGAGGGCAGCCGGAGTCTCGAGCGGAGTGGGTGCGGCCGCAACAGGCGTGGGAAGAACAGCGGCTTCCGCTTCCGGAATATCTTCCGTATTTAGCGACACCGGCACATTGGCTTCATTGAGCATCAGGAATGGTGTTGCACCTGATTTAAACTGCATGGTCCAGCGGTTGTCCTGATCGGCAACGCCCCTGGGCACAAGCGTTATGCTCTTTACCGTCGAGGTCCTGGATGGTGTGCGCACGACGTCGGTTACATTCAGGTAACGTCGTGCGTAATTGCTGAACTCGCCGGGAGTACGCACAGTAGTCTCAGTCTCAATTACGATATCAATCACTGTCCGGGGAAGGGAATAAATCAATCCGTATTCGTTGTTTTTCCCGGCCTCAAGTTTGGTTGTCGTCTGTCCTGCGGCTGCTAATGCCATGAAGGCCATGGCTATTGTCAGTATCTTTTTCATAATTTCAGTCCATTACTATTTTTATGGCTCGCCCGATTTCAAGGGCTATATCTTCTGCTGTAACGCCGTATGAGCCATGTTGGTTTTCTGCAAGTTCTCCTGCCAGCCCGTGAACATACACTCCTGAGATTGCTGCTGTCTCCGGCCGATAGCCCTGGGCAATGAGGGCGGTAATCACTCCGGTGAGGACATCGCCGGATCCTGGTGTGGCAAGCGCAGGAGTGCCCGACGAGTTGATATGCACCTTGCCGTCGGGACGCACCACTGCCGTATATCTTCCCTTCAACACTATAATCACATTATAGAACCTGGCTACATCGATAGCCTTGCGCAGGCGGGCTTCAGCAGATGGCTGGCTGCCAAAAAGGCGGTCGAACTCTCCGGGATGCGGAGTAAGCACAGAGTAGGTTGGAAGATAATTGAGCATAATCGGCCTTACCGCTATGCAATTAAGAGCGTCGGCATCGAGCACCAATGCCTGATGGTTGGCATTGGCAAGTTTCAAAAAGTTTTCAAGCGCATTAATGGTCACATCGCGTGTGCCGATGCCCGGGCCTATGCCAACAGCCGAGTACTCACGTTCGAGTGTAATCTCAGAAATATTGTTATCGTGAGGATCGCGGATGAACATGGCCGAAGGGACTGCTGTCTGCGCAACGAAATAGGCACAACGCGGACCATAGCATGTGACCTTGCCTGCACCGGCACGCAAGGCTCCGCGCAAAGCCAGCACAGCAGCCCCGCACATGCCATATGAACCCGCGCAAATCAAAGCAGAACCATAGTCGGCTTTTGACGAGTCGGGGTCGCGCCTACGCAAAATCCGCTTGATATCACGGTCGGTTATAAGATAATATGTATACGGAGTCTTTTTTATGGCCTCGCGGCTAAGACCTATTTTCAACAGTTTCCACTCCCCTACTACCTCGGAATTGTCCGGGATAAAAAAAGCGAGACGTGGAAATTCCACGGCAAGGGTAAGCGTGGCGTGAACGACATTGCGCAGAATGAGGTGTGAATTCCAATCGCTGTAAAGCCCGGAAGGAATATCGATAGAAACAACAGGCGCACCCGAGTCATTGATATTGTGGATTATCATCACCAACGACCCAGGCAAAGGCTTATTCAATCCCGAACCGAACAGGCCGTCGATAATCAACATGTCCTCCGCAAGTTCAGGCATCTCAAAATTTTTGACAACCTCAATAAGATTGGCCTGAGGACAAGCCTCCACAAACTCATCGCGGCAAGCCTTGCAATCGGCCGAAAGACGCTCTCCGCCGATATTGAATAAATATACAGTAATGTCAGCGCCCGCCTCAGCCAAAATCTTAGAAGCGGACAGCGCATCAGCGCCATTGTTACCCCAGCCGGCAAAAACAATGATACGCCGGGAGATACCCCATCGTTCGAGAATCTCATCAGCAACACCCTTGCCGACACGGTCGACGAGTTCCTTTGCAGAAATACCTTCCTGCTCAATCGTATACTTATCTATTGCGCGAATTTCCTCGCTTGAAAAAATCTTCATGACATTACTATTCCAAATACAAAATTACATAATTTCAACCGGTATAGAAAATTAAAACACAAAAATTTTTCAGCAACAATAGCAATGGCCAATTCACATACTTGTCCTCTAATTACAACAAATTAAAAGGCTGAAACAATAGGGCTATTAAGGGCAATCCGTAATTCCTATTCAAAAAGTTTCCGTTAGGAGATACAATGCACATGGCAATTTTGCATACTGATGGATTTCCGGATGGGTTCCCGGACGCACGGCTCGTGCAAGTTCAAATAAGGGCATATCACAGAATCGCGTAGAGATTCAAGAGAGTAGCCGGGGGGGAGGGAGTGGCAGAGCCACGATCGTAACCCATGTATGGGGCACAGAATGAAACGGTTGATGGGATGATTGGGAGTTTTGACTGTAATAGTTTATATATCAAAGATTTACACAATGGTGGTTTAGGGTGACAAAAATAAAACGAAACGGAGGAAGTTTACATAGGTTTACATGGGGTTTACATTTAGGAGGCGGTAGCGGGGGCGTGTCTTTACATAGGGTTTACATGTGGTTGACGTGAGGTTTACACAGCGGCTGTATGTCGACCATCAGCGGCACCAGTATGGTGGCAGAATCGGATTCACGCCGATTTTTTTGTGCGCTATTTTGTTTTTTATTTTGCTAATTTATCCCATATAGTGATTATTTGGTATATTTGCAGTGCAAAATCAAATGAATATGGCAAAGGTTATACATGTGCATCTGACGCGGCCGATAGCGCGAACAAAGCAACGAGACTGGTATTTTGGTTCGATTTCGGCTGTTTATTCTGTTTTTACCCCAGAAGAGGTGGGTGCGACCAAGGGCTATCTGCTTCATGCCGGATTGTCGGGCAATGGCACGGTTATTACTAAATGCGCTATAATCAAGCAATCTACGCTTATAAGGTGCGCTCGTGAGGCTGATGGTAACATGGCGGTTGAACGGCGTTAGAAGGCAAATATGACGGCTTTTGAGGGGTGTTATCGGCTTCGGCCTGATGACACCCCATTGTCATGCTCGAAAACAGGCAATAATTTGCGTTTTTTTATTAAGGGATACACTTAGGGTTACATTTTAGGGTTACTCATTAGGGTTACACTCGGTAGAACTTAGGGTGACAAATTTCGGATTTTGGGAGGCGAAAAGCCGGGGGGGTGGAAAAATACCCTAAAAACGGAATAAAGCCGAAAAAATGGCCGATAAGTGCAAGGCAAATGCCCCTGCTTTTTGCTGTCACAACCTCATAATATGCCTAAAATCAATGCTTTTTGCTCAAATGCGCATATTGCAGGGGGAGGGGCATGGCCTTAGGGGTGCTGAGGGGTGGCTACGGAGAGGACAGGAACTATTCAAGATGAATGACTCCTACCACGCGGGCGAGTGCGAGAATCTCGTCTTTGGGAAGGTCGAAGGGGTCGTAGTCGGCGTTATCGGATACGGCAAGCAGGCAGTCGTCATTTAAACTCTTGCGCAGTCGCTTTACAATTAGCCCCTGCTCGCGTGTGGCGATGAGGTGTGGTTTATTCCATTGGATAAAACTGGCGTTCCGGATGATAGAACATGCTATAATGTCGCCAGGGAAGAGACGGGGAATCATAGAGTCGCCAGTGAGTTCAATCATAAAGTCTACTCCGAGATTGCGAAATTTTGGAATAATGTAATAAGCTAGCACATCAGCCTCCTGTATGGAGAAATGCTCATTGGCAAAACCTCCGACAGCCATCTCAGAAACGAGAGGGATTGCATCGGAAGTCCTTTGGGAAGTTTCTTCTAATGCGAGAGAGGAAGGTTTGGAACTTTTATTGGTGGATATTGATTTGATGGGGGCTGTAATGCACCTTGGCTTCTTATTCTGCTTAAACATATCACCAGTTCCCGTGACAAGCCATTCGATATTTATTTCCGCAATTGAGGAGATTTTTTCGACAACGTCAAAAGATGGTTTTCCCTGACGTTTCCCAACAATATTCTCTATAACTGATGGCGCGACGCCTATGGCTGATGCAAAGGCACTTTTGTTGCCCTTATACAATGCCTTAATTAACTGTTCAAGTCTATTGTTAACGCTCATAAAAAATATAAAAATTGCTCATATGCGAAATTTTATTGCGAAAAGATTTGCAATTTCCGCAAATGCGTATTATCTTTGCAACGTGTTCCAGGTGGAACAGGCGGCCAAAGATACAAAAAAACGGCTGAATTAACAAATTTAAGATTATGAGCGACAACGAACTTAAAGAATGGAAGACGCAAAGCGTCAAGCCCAAGGTGGCCTTCGCGCTGATGGTGGACGGCATTTCCTTCTGCTATGACGAAGAGAATGGCATACAATTCACAGCGCCTGACTACTATGTCAAGAAACTGGCCTACGACCTTGTGACTGCCTACGGTTGCTCAGTAAAACCAGTATTTACCGAAGTAAAATAATATATCATGAGTGAGACAAAATCAACAATGAAAATATATACGGCCGAGGTATGGCATGGTGATTTTCATTTCACGCGAATTTTCACCTCCCGCAAGGATGCCGAGAAAGCGGTTGCCGAGGCACTCAAAAAGGCTGAGGAAAGTGGCGAATATATCAGCGACACATCGGTATGTGAGATGCAACTCGAAGGAACCGAGTTTATAAATACTTACAGCAAACGACCGGAATTTTAATTAAGATATTATGAGTGAGACAATGACAAAAGAACAAATCTTCAAGATCTTCAGAGACGAATTCAACAGCATCAAGCGTCGCTATGAGCGCAACATAGAGAACTATACACGCAAGGCGGTGCAGAACTACGAATACTTCTTCCGCTGTTACTCCGACCGGCTCTACAAAGCAACAATCAAACTCGATGCCACAAGGCGATGCTCCCGATGCTCAATTGGGACAATATAGACAAGGCTTCCACGTGGCTTGAAAACCATATCAACAGTATCGAGCAGACATTAATAGAGGGGCAGACGCTTCCGTCAAGCACAAGCATGATGAGCAACGTGGCGGATGTACTAAAAAGATCCGCCTTGCAGGAATTGAGAGACGACCTTCAGCAACTGTATTATGTGCTAAAAAATGAGTGACATGAGTGAGATGACCCACTGGCGAGTGACCATCAAGGAATGGAACACGTCGCACGAGATTGAGAGCGACAACATCAGCCACATGCCCGGGAGTAAATAATTGAATTTTATGGACTCCGAGAACCCGATGTGGAATACTACCGGATTGAGGCGGTAAAAGATAAAGAGGGTTAGACCCAAGAGAGGGCGATCCTGCGGCAAGAGAGCCGCGAAAGCCGAAAGGCATAACATTTGAAACGCCGCCGGAATGCAAGCCCGGCGGTACTTAGGAGGGATGCTCAGATGGCCGAGCACCAGTCTGAAAAACTGCGGAGTCGCGGGTTCGAGCCCCGCCCCTCCCTCAAAACAAATAACAACGATGAAGCAACAATCAGAACAAAGAACCGAACAGGCGGTCGCGCTGCTGCTGCAGACGCTGACGCGCAACGCCGACGACACCGGGATTATCCTCGATGAATTCGAGGCGGCGCACGATGAGGCCGAGTTGTGCGGCTCGAGACAGTACAACGCGCTTGTGG
>CANRZQ010000084.1 GCA_947644475.1 uncultured Muribaculaceae bacterium | reverse complement strand
CACGGCTACCTTCTTGAATCGCTACGCGATTCTGTGATACGCCCTTATTTGAACCTGTACGGCTCGTGCGTCCCTACATTCTAAGCATTAATTTTCTACTGTGACATACTCGTCGCGGACGGTTATTTCACAAACCGGAGGTTTGTGTTCCTAATAAAAACGCGCGACCTCTTCCTAATAAAAAGCGCGCGGCCCGGAATGGGTCGCGCGCGAAAAATATCTATCAGGGTGTGTATTATTCTGCGGGGTCGAGGATGAATACGCGATAGTTGTTCTGGTCGAGAAGATTCTTCATGAATGCCTTCACATCGTCGGCTGTTACAGCGTTGATGGCGTCAACCTTGCCATTGAAAATATCCACGCCGTTGAGGGTGGTGGCGGTGATTGAGCCGGCCCATGAGTCGTTTTCTTCGTATTGCTCGTTTGCACTCTTCACGAGATATTCCTTCTTGGTGCTCACTTCGTCGGCTGTGACATTTTCTGCCATATTGCTGATGATGTCGTGGATTTCAGCGAGAACCTGGTCCTTCATCTCCGGTTTCATGGGGAAAGGAATCTGGATTAGAGTGTTCATGTCGCCGAGGCGGTCCATTTCAGAATATGCGCCGATTGAGTAAGTAGCGCCCATTTCCTCGCGGATCTTGTTGAGCAGACGGTCGCCAAGAATCTGAGATGCGATAGTCGATGTCCAGCGGTTGGCGGGAGTGTAGGGCACTTTACCGGAGAGGATAACTGCTGTCCAAGTCTGGGGGGTCTCCATCTTTGTGGTGAGAATCTTAGTCTCGGAACCGGGAGTGATTTCACGGCCGTGATTTACGACAGCCTTTTTCGAGGCCTTGGCGGCATCGGCGGGAAGAGTGGCGATATATTGCTCTGCAAGGGGAATGAATGTGTCGAGGTCGATGTCGCCGACGAAAGCGAATGTATAGTCGGCAGCATTGGCAAGCGCACCGTGTATAATATCGAGGATGCCTTCACGATTGGCAGCAGCGATGATGTCGGTTGACACGAGTTGCGATGCGGCCGATTTGTAAATGTTGGCCATGAGTTCTTTCTGGAAGATGAACTCGGGAGCGGCTTCCTGGTTGGCAATAATGCCGGAGTAGCGGGCCTTCGCTGCCTCGAATGCTTCCTCATCGATTGTGTAGTCCTTGAATGTCATGTAGAGGAGTTCCATCATAGTGGGAAGGTCCTTGACAGTTGTCGAACCGGCAACGGAGCGGTAGAGGTCATGGATTCCGATGCCCACCGAAGCCTGCTTGCCTTGGAGATAGCGCTGAATGTCGGTGGAGTTGTAAGTGCCGAGGCCGTGCATGCTCATGGCGTAGGGCATGAAAATGATGTTGGCAGCCTGGCTGTCGGATATTTCAGAGTCGCCGCCTATGGCAACGGCTTCCATTACGATTTCATCTTTCTTGAAGTCGGTGGGTTTCACAAACACCTTCACGCCGTTGGAGAGTGTGAGGAGTTTTGCACCCCATTGAGCGTTGTCTTCGATAGAGACGACTTTGCCGGGAGCGGGAAGCGCGGGAATAAGGGGCTCGGATTTCATCTCATCCTTGTAGGGTTCGATTTCCTCAGCGTCGACCTTGGCTATTACAGCGGCAAGTTCGGCTTCGGTGGGCACCTTGAAGGTGTCGTTTTGAGGTGTGAGCACAAGGAGGACGCGGTTGTTGTCGGTAACGAGTTCGGCAAGGGCCTGGTTGATGGCTTCGAGGGGAATCATGTCGACGAGCTGTTTCATCATCTCGTATTCCACTTCGATACCGGGGATAGGCTCATTGTCGAGGAAGTTGTTTACGTATTCGTTGACATATGCCTCGTTCTGGGTGTTGTTGCGGGTGTTGTAAGCCTTTTCAAGACGCGAGAGGTACTCAGCCTTGGCGCGTTCGTATTCGCCGGGGGTGAATCCGCCGCGTTTTGCACGGAGAAGTTCGCGGTAGATGGCTTCAAGCACGGGGAGCACGTCGTTGCCTTTTGCTATACCGGAGACATCAAACGCTTTTTTAGTCTTTGCGAGGAAGAAGTCGCTGTAAGAAGCGCCGGCCTGTGCATAGGGAGCGTCGGCTTTATGGCCGATGTCGGTAAGACGCTGGTCGAGCATGGTCTCAGCCATGTTTGTGATGTAGTTGAGCATGAGATAAACCTGAGTGTTGTTCATCTCGCGGGGAATCATAAGGTCGGATTTGAACATAAGGTCGACCATGCCCATTTTCTGCTCGGGGTCGGAACCGATGGCATAGATTGTGCCGGGGGTGTCGGCCACGGGATAGTAGACACGTTCCTTGGGATTCTCGGGCATCTCGATAGATGAGAACATCTCCTTGATTTTGCCTTCGATGTATGCCGGGTCGATGTCACCGACCACGATGATGGCCTGGTTGTCGGGGCGATACCATGTCTCATAATAGTCGCGGATGGCCTGAGGCTCGAAATTGTCGACCACCTCCATGATACCGATAGGCAGACGATGTCCGTATTTGCTGTCGGGGTAGATGGTGGGGAGGAGTTTTTCGATAATACGCATCTGGCCTACCATCGAGCGACGCCATTCTTCATGAATCACACCACGTTCCTTGTTGATTTCCTCGGGGTCGAGGGTAAGGTCGTTGGCCCAGTCGTGGAGGATAAGAAGGCAAGAGTCCTGAACACTCTGGCGTGCCACGGGCACGTTGGAAATGTTGTAGACAGTCTGGTCGACACCGGTATAGGCATTGAGGTTCACACCGAACTTCACGCCGATTGATTCGAGCCAGTCGCGGAGCGAAGAGCCGGGATAGTTGGTAGTGCCGTTGAAGCACATGTGCTCGAGGAAGTGAGCCAGACCACGCTGGTTGTCCTCTTCGAGGATAGAGCCGACAGACTGGGCGATGTAGAAATCGGCCTGTCCTTTGGGTGTCTCATTATGACGGATGTAGTAAGTGAGGCCATTGTCGAGTTTGCCTTTGATTACCGCACTGTCGACGGGCAGTTCGGGCACCTGAGGCATTTGCTGGGCCTGTGCGGCTACACCTGTCGCCATGGCAGCGACGAGGACGAGTGCGGCACGTTTGAAAGATTTAATCATTATATATAATTTATTGATTGGTTTATTATTTTTAGACGCGCAGATAGTTAAAAGATTACAAAAAGCGAATGTTAATTTTTGTTAATCTCTTATTTTACTATTGCTTCCGTATCGCGCGCAATCATCAGTTCCTCATCTGTGGGGACTACGATTACCGTCACTTTGGAATCGGCCGAGGATATCACAGTCTCTGTGCCGCGGGTGCGGGCATTGAGTTCCTCGTCGATCTTCACGCCCATGAATGTAAGCGGACGGCACACGTCGGCACGAAGGCCGGCCTGGTTCTCTCCTACTCCGCCGGTGAAAACGATTATATCCACGCCACCCATTTCAGCGGCGTATGCGCCGATATATTTGGTGATGCGGAGTTCGTACATGTCGAGAGCGAGTTTTGCACGCTCGTCGCCTTTGGCAACTGCGGCTTCGAGTTCGCGCATATCGGAAGAGATTTCACTCACGCCGAGCACGCCGCTTTCCTTGTTGATGATTTTCTGGAGTTCGGCCGGGCTAAGGTTGTGCTTGTTCATCATATACACGAGCGCACCCGGGTCGATGTCGCCGACACGCGTGCCCATCATAAGGCCCTCGGTGGGTGTAAGGCCCATGGATGTGTCCACGCTCTTGCCTCCGTCGACAGCCGTGATTGAGCCGCCGTTGCCGACATGGCAGGTAATCATCTTCACAGCGGCAAGGTCGACACCGAGAATCTCTGCGGCACGCGCCGAGACATAGCGGTGGCTTGTGCCGTGGAATCCATAGCGGCGCACGCCATCCTGCTCATAATATTTATAAGGTATGGCATACATGTATGCGCGTGCGGGCATTGTCTGGTGGAAAGCCGTGTCGAACACAGCCACCTGAGGGATGCCGGGCATTATTGCCTCGATAGCCTCGATGCCGGTGATGTTGGCCGGATTATGAAGCGGCGCAAGGTCGTAGCAAGCCTTCACCTGGTCGATAACCTCGGGAGTGATGAGGACGCTTTCCGAGAATTTTTCGGCACCGTGCACCACGCGATGTCCCACGGCGTCGATTTCGTCATAGGATGCGATGCATCCGTTGTCCTTGCTCGTGAGCAAATCGAGGATGGCTTTCACCGAACCTTGATGGTCGGTGAGGCCAAGGGGAAGCATCTCCTTTTCGCCGGAAGGCTTTTTGAATTTAAGGAACGCGTCGGGAAGGCCGATTTTTTCCACACCGCCCTCGGCGAGGGTATTCTCTGTCGCTGTATCGATAAGTTTGTATTTTACGGAACTGCTGCCACAGTTGAGAACGAGGATTTTCATTTTTTCAGTCGTTTTTAAGGCCTATCGCCTGGTTGCAAGTAATGATGATAGTCTTATAGATGTCTTCGGGGAAGCATCCGCGAGAGAGGTCGTTGACCGGAGCGGCGAGGCCTTGCAGGACCGGGCCCACAGCCTGTACGCCGCCAAGACGCTGCACGAGTTTGTATGCGATGTTGCCCACTTCGAGGCTCGGGAACACGAGCACATTGGCGCGGCCACTCAGTGGCGAGTCGGGAGCCTTGATATTAGCCACCGAAGGCACGATGGCGGCATCGGTCTGTAGTTCGCCATCGATGATGAGATCGGGATCCATGCCCTTGGCAATATTCAAAGCCTCTATCACCTTGTCGACTGCCGGACCGGAAGCCGAGCCTTTCGTCGAGAATGAAAGCATCGCTACACGCGGCTCAATGCCTGCTATGTCGCGTGCGGTGCGAGACGCAGAGATGGCAATCTGGGCAAGTTGGGCCGCGTCGGGGTCGGGCACTACGGCACAGTCGGCAAACACAAGCATGCCGTCGGTGCCGAAAGGCAGCCCTTCCGGCAACAGCATAAGGAACGCACCGGACACCACATCGATGCCGGGCTGGGTCTTGATTACCTGGAATGCTGCACGGAGCACGTTTCCGGTGGTGTTGCGCGCACCGGCCACCATGCCGTCGGCATCACCGGCCTTGATCATAAGGCAGCCAAGATATAGAGGATTAGCGGCCGTGAGGCGGCTTTGCTCCTCAGTCATGCCCTTCTTGCGGCGGAGTTCGAGCAAGACAGGGGCATAGCGGTCGATCACCGATTCGTCGCCGGGATTGATTATGGTGGCGTCGCCAATATGTTCGAGTTTAAGCGACGCGGCCATCTGGCGTATTTCATCGGGATCGCCAACAAGAATCACGTCGGCGATACCGTCGGCCACAATACGGTCGGCGGCTGTGAGCGTGCGCAGTTCGTTTCCTTCGGGCAGCACAATACGCTGCTTTGAAGCACGGGCGCGCTCGGTCATTTTTTCAAATAAATCCATATGAAGAGATTTGATTAAATTATGATGCAAAGTAACAAAAAAATATCCAAATGTCATTCATTTTAAACCGAGTTTTTTCTCCCTGCAACAAATGGAAACCGGCGTTTGTTATGTATTAAACGTCAAACATTCATTTATGAGACTACGCAAACTTAAAATTGCCATTATGGGAATCATCGCAGCCCTGGCTTGCGGTGTCCTGCTTCCATCATGCGGAGCCATGCACTCCTACTGGGGTGTTGAGAATGACTATTATTACGACGGCCACTCCCACGGCCACCATCACAAGCCTCCGAAACCGCCCAAGCACCACAAGAAGCACAAAAAGCACAAGAAGCATCACCATCACGACGATGACGACGATTGACAGGCATGCCCCCCCTCCCCCGGGTTCCGCTAACGCGACACCCGGGGGGCTATCTTGCTTCTTCTTCATAGCGATGGCTTATTTTAACAGCATTGGCCTTAACCTCTGAGGTAATAGATGCCGAATATATGTCATTCACCACTAATTTGTGTACGTTCATCCTTAGCCACTAAACTTTTGCGTGCAGTTTCATCTTAAATATTAAAAGTAAAACATATCTGCTTAAATATGAAATTCAAGAAAACGACTGTTAAATCGATTCTATCGCTTGCCGTAATTTGCTCCATGCCGGCGATAGCCACTTCCTGCGGCGGAAATGACACCACTGCAAACAAGCAGCCCGCAGGCCAAAGCCTTGAGAAAAAAGCAGGCAAGGCCGGAGGCCCGCAACTTGGCACTCCCGGAAGAGGCCCTGCGATTGATAAATCAGGCGATGCCGTATTGCAGGCAATGATTAAGGCCGTAGTGCCTGAGTTCAAGCAACTTGAATTCAAGGATACTGAGACCGGAAAAACAATGAAGTATAATCTTTATACTCCTAAGGATGCAGATAATGGCACCAAATACCCATTAGTGCTTTTCATGGCCGATGCAAGCACTCCCGGCCCTGACGCCACACTCCCTTTAACACAGGGATACGGCGCACTGGTTTGGGCAACCGCCGAATCGCAGGCGAAGAATCCCTGCTATGTACTCGTCCCGCAGTTCTCCGGTGTTGCAGTAAACGATGCCTATGAGCATACTGACGAGGTTGATATTGTGATAAGAATGTTGAACAGCATTGTGGCCGAAAAGAATGTCGACACCGACAGGCTCTACACCACCGGCCAGTCGATGGGCGGAATGATTTCCATGTACTACAATGTGGCGTATCCGGATATTTTCGCGGCATCCATTTTTGTCGATTGCCATTGGGATACATCTACATTCGACTCTCTGGCCAGACATAAATTCATCTACTTTATCGCGGGTAACAAAGGCGGTGCTTACAAATGCCTGGAACCGCTTGAAGAGGCAGCCCGCAAAGACGGCGTGCAATACACTTTTGCAGAATGGAGCGCCAGACTTCCGGAGAGCCGTCAGAGTGAACTTGCGTCTACCATGCTTGAAAAGGGCGCTCCAATCAACATCTTTGAATTTGAAACCGGGACAGTGCTTCCTGAGGATGGCAAAGGCAGCGAGCATATGTATTCCTTTGATTACGCATACAGAATCTCCGCAGCAAGAGATTGGCTTTTCAAACAGAAAAAATAGGTATTAAATAAAATAGATTCAGGTTTATATTGCGACAAGACTGCACGCTAATAGCAGGTAGTCTTGTCGTTTCTATTAAGACCACAGAAACCCTTGCAGATTCTAATGGAAAATTCTACGATTACCTTTTCAATACGCAAATATATTGCCGTTACATCAATCCTGATAGTGCTTGTCATGACTGTACTCGATGTCACGGTTGTTAATGTTGCATTGCCGGTAATGGCTTCCAAATTTGGCATAACATCATCATCGGCAGTATGGATAATCACAATTAACCAGTTGATTATAACGATGTTGCTTTTGCCGTTATCTTCATTTGGTGATCGTTACAGTTATCGGAAGTGTTTTTTATTTGGAGTTGCAATCTTTACTGTGGCATCTGCATTATGCGCATTATCCCAATCTTTCAGCATGATTCTGGTGTCGAGAACGTTACAGGGCATTGGCGCCGCAAGCGTGATGGGAGTTAATATTGCATTAACACGCCTCATTTATCCAAGAGAAGTGCTCGGCCGTGGACTGGCATTAAATGCTATGGTAATTGCCATTGCCACTGCTGCCGGACCAACTATTGCGGGAGGCATACTTTCGATTGCATCATGGCATTGGCTTTTTTTGATAAATGTGCCATTCGGCATTATAGCCTTTATTATTGGCAAACGGTTGTTGCCAAACAATCCGGAAAAAGAGATTTCCGGCAAGTATGACTTTATAAGCGCGATAGAAAATGTGATTGTATTCGGGCTTATCTTTTTCGCAACAGGCAATTTTGCAAGAAAAGGTGATGTATGGATAAACACAATCCTGCTAATAACGGGAGTTATGTTAGGAGTATTCTACATACGCCGACAGTTACACCGTGAATCTCCAATGCTTCCCGTGGATTTATTTCGGATAAGATTATATTCGCTGAGCATTTCCACTTCGGTTTGTTCGTTTATTGCCCAGAATGTGGCAATGATTGCGCTGCCGTTTCTTTTCCTAAACACTTACGGGTTTTCCGAAATCACAACAGGGCTTCTGATGACACCGTGGCCGCTTGCCACTATGATAGTATCGCCTTTTGCCGCAAGGTTTGTAGAGCGTCATAATCCGGGAGTGACAGCAGCCGTTGGCATGGGATTGTATGCATGCGGTGTGCTGCTGTTGCTTCTTGCGCCCGCTTCTGTGTCTCAATGGGATATAGCCTGGCGAATGGCAATATGCGGTTTAGGTTTCGGACTTTTCCAAACTCCCAATAATATCGTGATGGTATTGGCCACGCCCGTAAAACGCACCGGCGGAGCAGGAGGCATGCAGAGCACTGCGCGGCTCGTGGGGCAAACACTCGGCGCTACGATTGTCACCATTATATTTGCCATGACCTCAGGGGCATCCAAATCTGTTCATGCCTGCCTTTATGTGGCACTGATATTTGCAATAACGGCAGGCGTCTTCAGCATCAGCCGAAGAATAAAAAAATAGCAATCGCCCGTCGAGACAATTGCTATTTATAAAGGATGAATAAAACCCGGTTTATGCTACGCCTGATGATGCTCTTTCTTTTTGAGAAGATGCTTTATCCAGATGTAGTAGCCGGTCAATGGGAGCGACGCGCCAAGAAGTGCGCCAAGCAGCCATAAGATGCGGGTGAATATACCGCCAAGGCTTCCTGTATGGATTGAATATATCCAGCCACGCAATTTGTCAGCCTCATTTGCATCTGCGTATTTGGTGGCAAGAGAAAGTTTGCCTGAACGACGATTGAACTCATAGATGTCTGAAGCACGACCATTTCCTGTGTTGCCAAGTGTCAAGGTTGCTTTTTCAGAACTGATTGTAATCTGTGGAGCATCGGGATTCTGCGCTTTCAAGGCTTCATACACTTCCTGCCAACGACCAAATTCGGAGTGGTGGCGACCGCCGCCTTCATGTCTGTTTCCGCCTTCATGCCGACCTTCGCCACCATGATGGCGTCCGCCACGACGGCCTCCTCCATCACGCTTCTCACCGTCATTATTGCCTTTTGAAGTTGTAGCCTTAGTGAAATTGCGAGGTGTATGCTCAACACCGCATACGGCATAAAAAGCAGTGCGGTACCAATCAAACGACCACGTCAATCCGGTAAGAGCCATCGCAAGAACGAAAATAAGGGCATACATTCCTCCGGCAACATGAAGTCCTTTCCAAAATCCTTTCCAACCATTTGAGAATGTAATAGAGAGGCTTTTCTTAAAATTCTTACGGGCTCTCGGCCACCAGATTACGATACCGGATATTAGCGCGATTACGAAAACAAGCGTTGAAACACCAACAAGAAGTTTTCCCACCTTCAAACCATCTCCGTGCGGATTTGCGCTGTCCAGAAGCCAGCGATGGAGTTTGAACATCGTAGAGAAGAAGCCTAACCGTTCGTACTTGCCGGTTATCTTGCCCGAGTATTGGTCGATGAAAAGAGATGCACGGCGCGGCTTGGAGAGATTTACCTGATATGTACGGGAGGCATCTTCAAATACGGTGACACCGTTAATTGAAACGCTGTCAGGCAGAGTGGCTTTCACAGTTTCCATGAGTTCTCCCATGGGGAGCGGCGACTCTTTTACATCAGTCACATAATAGACATTGCTTTTCACACTTCGGGTTATTTCCGGCTCAAAAATGAGCATTGCTCCGGAAAAGCATATTAATGTCACGATTATGCCGAAAGGCACAGACAGCCACAGATGAATTTTTCTAAAAAACTTTATCATCTTTATTGTATCGGATTTAGATAACCAAAGCCCGTAATGTCATTTGCTTTGATAGAAACACCTCTTACAGCCTTCGCTGTCGACGTATTTATGGCGTAAATCGCAGGCTCTTCGTTTTCTACATTCACTGGGATATAGACATTTCCGTTCTGTACGAAAACGGTTTTCCCGATCGAGGAAACATTGGCGGGCAGTCCTGTCACATAGGTCAGTTTTTTTGAAGCCGCGTCAAATACTGCCAGTTCAGTTGCGGCAGGATTTTTCTCGGTGAGCGAGCGGTCATACATAATCATGAGGAAGCAATTTCCTCCTGCGGGCCAGCAACGCATGAACGAGCGGTTGCCACCGGGGGTCTGTTCCTCTATATTGCAATAAT
>CANRZQ010000083.1 GCA_947644475.1 uncultured Muribaculaceae bacterium | reverse complement strand
GGCGTAGTCGTTGAGCTGGTCGACGCGGCCGGGGTCGGCCACAAGAGCCGGGCAGCCGCCTGTCTGTGCGGCGATGTCGTAGGCCAGGACACACCCGAGGTCGCAGGCATGCTGGTGAGGGGCCGCGAGGGTTTCCTCAATCATCTGTGGCGTCACGGGATATACGCCGGCCTCAACCGGGCGGGCCAGGCCGCCGCGGCCTATCACCGCGTCGAATTGCATGAGCAGGCCGGCTTTTTCCAGTTCATCGAAAATCAACTGTTTTCGCATGGGAAGCTGGTCGACAACCTGTGCGTATTTGCTCACTTCCTCGGCAGAGTGAGGTATCGACTTAACAAGTACGGGGGTCTCGTCGCGGTAAACGGCTATCTTCGTTGAGGTCGAGCCCGGGTTTATTGCCAAAATATTTTTCATCAGAGAGATGCTAATGCCAGTGAATAAAATTTAGAAGTGACATCGTCGCCACGCGACGGAAGCACGACAGGAGCCATTGTGCCTTTGAGAATGCCCGCTGTCTCCGCGCCGCAGAAAAGCGTCACGGCCTTGTAAAATACATTTCCGGCTTCGATGTCGGGGAACACCACGGCATCGGAATCGCCTCCGAGCGGCGATTCAAGCCCTTTTTTGGCAAGGGCTTTGGCCGAGCAGGCTGTTTTCAGGTCGATGGGCCCGTCGACAATGCAGGGCCCGAAGTCGCCGTTGGCGGCGCGGGCAATCAGCTCGCGGTAGCCGGCGGTGAAAGGGAAGTGGCGTTCGTCCACTTTCTCGGAGCAGTGTATCAATGCTATTTTCGGACATTCCACGCCCATGGCGCGGAGTTGCTCGGCGAGATAGCATATTTGTTCGGCGCGCTGGCTGTCGGTGGGGTAGGGTATTACGGCAGCGTCGCTGAAAAAGAGCAGTTTGTTGTGGCCGGGAATCTCTGCGGCCGTGATATGTGTGAGCACGCGTCCTTTGGGGAGAATGCCGGTTTCCTTGTCGAGGACGGCGCGGAGCAGGTTGTCGGTGTTGAGCATGCCTTTCATAAGCACAGATGCTTCCCCTGTGCGGACAAGGCGCACTGCCTCGCGGGCCGCCTGGTCGCAGTCGGCCGCCTCTACAAAGCGGATATGCGCGGCGTGGCTCATCAGCGCGGCATTCTTTTTCACTTCATCGCAGCATCCTACGAATATGGCGTCGATTATGCCATGGGAGATGGCGCGCTCGACTGCCCCTTGGGTGGTGGGGTCGGAGGCCCACACCACAGCCACGGTGCGCCTTTCGCCCCTCTGACGGAGACTTTCGATGAGTTGGTTGAAATTTGTGATCATGATACGATGTGGTGGTAAGGTTATAGTTCGGTGGCAAATTTAAGAATTATACTCCCAATATCCAAAAATTACCGATGGAAAATTGCACGTTTCCCGTTATTGGTGTGCAATAAGTGTCTTTTTGTATGCGACACCGGCCAATTTAATAAAATTTATTAAAAATTTTTGAAAATCGAAACCTAATATGTAAATTTGCAAAAACAAAATCAAAGCCTGAAATCAACCAATCAACCAATATCCATATGAACCTTAAAGTCAGTTACGTATTTGCTCTCGGCGCGGCTCTCGCCCTGTCGTCCTGCGGCAAGAAACTCGGCCAATTCTCGTCCGATTACTTCTCTGTGAACCCTAATCCCCTCGAAGTTGTCGGCGAAAAAGTGCCTGCAACAGTCACCGGTAACATCCCGCCAAAATTCTTTGTGAAAAACGCATCCGTGACCGTAACACCCTACCTCGTTTACAACGGCACGGAAATGGCGTCGCAGCCCTACTCGTTCCAGGGCGAGAACGTTCGCGGCAACGCTCCCACAATCAACTACGAACGTGGCGGCTCCGTGACAATCCCCGCATCATTCCCCTACGCTCCCGAAATGAACAAGAGCGAGCTCGAACTCGCCTTCACCGTCAACCAGGGCAACAAGCAATATGTCCTTCCCCGCGTGAAAGTGGCTAACGGCCTCGTTGCCACAGCCGCCCTCGCCGACGCAGGCACAGTGAACCCCGCCCTCGCTCCCGACAAATTCCAGCGCGTAATCGAAGAAAAATACGCAGCCGACATCATGTTCCTCATCAACCGTGCCAACATCCGTTCGTCGGAACTCAGCACAAACGCGATGACCGAACTCCAAAACGAAATCCGCTCGGCTTCTGCCGACACCTCGCGTGTAATCCGCGAACTCAACATCCAGTCGTACGCTTCGCCCGAAGGCGGCATCGACCTCAACACCCGCCTTGCCCAGGAACGTGAGAACAACACCTCCGCTTACCTCAAAAACCAGCTCAAAAAAGACAAAATCACCGAATTCGGCGAACTCACCGCTCAATTCACCCCCGAAGACTGGGAAGGCTTCCAGCGCCTCGTGGCTCAAAGCAACATCCAGGACAAAGACCTTATCCTGAGCGTGCTCTCAATGTACAACGACCCCGAACAGCGCGAACGCGAAATCCGCAACCTCTCCAACGTATTCGAGCAACTCGCCGACCAGATTCTGCCCCAACTCCGCTACTCGCGCATCACGGCCTCAATCGACGTAATCGGTAAATCCGACGCCGAAATCAAGAACCTCTTCGCGTCCAACCCCAAAGCCCTCAGCGTCGACGAAATCCTCTATGCCGCTACTCTCACCGACGACAACAACCAGCGTCTCCAGATCTACAACCAGGCCGTAGAGCAATATCCCGAAGACTACCGCACATGGAACGACCTCGGCATGGCACAGTATATCGACGGCGACTATTCCGCAGCAAAGGCTTCGTTCAAAAAAGCATCGCAAGTCAACTCCAAAGCCGCTGAGCCCCAGATGAACCTCGGCCTCATCGAACTCCTCGATAAAAACTATGACAAAGCCAACCAGCTCTTCGGCGCTGCCGCAGGCGTAGGCGGCCTTAACGAGGCTCTCGGCGTTTACGCCCTCAAAATGGGCGACGCTTCTTCCGCAGTGCGCGCTTTCGGCGACAGCAAGTCCAACAACGCAGCCCTCGCTCAAATCCTTACCAAGGACTACAACAAGGCTAAATCTACCCTCGCCGGCATCAACGCCCCCGACGCCACCACATACTATCTGATGGCTATCCTCGGCGCCCGCACCAACAACGAGAAGATGGTCACCACTAACCTCCGTCAGGCAATCCGTCTCGACAAGTCGCTCGCATCGCGTGCCGCCTCCGACCTCGAATTCGCCAACTTCAACCTCTCCTCCGCTCTCAACTGATAATACATCACATCACCCATATTGCGGGAGCCGCTTGCCAACAAGAAGCGGCTCCCGCAAATTTTTTTGAAAGAAAATAAGCGGGCGTTGCAGAATTTGCGAAAAAAGTGGTAACTTTGCACTTTAAAATTCCAATAGCAAAAAATTACCACATTATGGGAGGTTTTTTCGGTTGTGCAAAAAAGACGCAGTGTGTCACGGATCTATTCTACGGCACCGACTATAACTCGCACCTCGGCACAAAGCGTGCCGGCATGGCCACCTATGACAGCGACCTGGGTTTCGTCCGCAGTATCCACAGTCTTGAAAATTCTTATTTCCGCACGAAATTTGAAAGCACACTGCCACGCTTCAAAGGAAATACCGGAATCGGAGTAATATCCGACAACGACTCGCAGCCAATCGTCATCAACTCCCACCTCGGGCGTTTTGCCATAGTGACGGTGGCCAAGGTTCAGAATATCGGCGACCTCGAGCGCGAGATGCTCGCAAACCACATACATTTCGCCGAAACAAGTTCCGGCCTCACCAATCCCACCGAACTTGTGGCAACCCTTATCAATGAAGGAAAAGACTTTGTCGACGGCATACGCCATGCCCAGGGCCGCATCAAAGGCTCATGCTCAATGCTCCTGCTCACACCCGGCGGCATCATTGCCGCACGCGACCGCCTTGGCCGCACGCCAATAGCCCTTGGCCGCGGTGAAGAAGGTTACGCCCTGTCGAGCGAGTCGTCCGCTTTCCCCAACCTCGGATACGAGCACATACGCGACCTTGGCCCGGGCGAGATCGTGCGCGTGACAGCCGACGGCGTCGAGCAACTTGCCCCCCCCCTCCCCGAGATGCAGATTTGCTCCTTCCTGTGGGTCTACTACGGATTCCCGACCTCGACATACGAAAATGTCAACGTCGAAGCCTCCCGCAACGCCTCAGGCGTGCTCATGGGACAGCGCGACGAGACAGAAGTCGACTGCGTGTGCGGCATCCCCGACTCCGGCGTGGGCACAGCCATCGGATATTCCGTGGGCAAAGGAGTCCCCTACCGCCGCTGCGTGTGCAAATACACCCCGACATGGCCCCGCAGTTTCACCCCCTCCCAGCAGTCGATGCGCGACCTCGTCGCAAAAATGAAACTCATCCCCAATCCCAGCCTCATCAAAGGCAAGAGAATAGCATTCTGCGACGACTCGATAGTGCGCGGCACCCAATTGAAAGACAACGTGCACACATTCTATGAATGTGGAGCCAAAGAGGTGCACATACGCATCGCATGCCCCCCGCTCATCTACGGATGCCCCTTCGTGGGATACACCTCCTCGAAAAGCGACATGGAATTGATTACACGACGCATCATCGGCGAACTCGAAGGCGACCCCAACAAGAACCTCGAGGCCTACGCCACAACCGGCACCCCGGAATACAACGCGCTCGTGCAGAAGATAGCCGACCACTTCGGCATCGACTCCCTCCGCTTCAACACCATCGAAGACCTCGTCGCCTCGATAGGCCTGCCCAAGTGCCGCATCTGCACCCACTGCTTCGACGGCTCATCCCACTTCTAAGAATATTTAACATAACAAATTCTTCCATCGCAGTGTTATATTCACAAACCCCAATATAACACTAAATTTTAAAATCATGGAAGAAAGACATGACAAACATTGCGGTCTGAATCTTGGCTTTAAAATTGCCAAACTCGTCCTCAAAGCCGCAGGAGTGGCAGCAGCATTCTGCCTTGTGAAAGAAGTCCACAGAGTTCACAAATCAATCGAACGCCACCGCTAACTCCCCGTTGCAAAGCACCACACACTCCCCGTTTCCCACCGGAAGCGGGGAGTTATCATTTTTTTTGATATACCCTCATCCTGATGGAAAATAAAGCGACAAGGCCATCAAGACCTTGCCGCTTTATGCTTTATCACTTATATTTAAAACTTGCTGATCAGTGGTGCTTGTCGGTGCCGTGGCGCGAGATATTGTCAGATTCGGCATTCTCCACTTCCTCTTCCGTGGGCTGGTAGCCGGGTGCCCATTTCGAGACCTGGGAGGGCTCGCGGCCTTCGATCTGCCAGTCGAAGGGATAGAAGTGGGCGTCAGGGTTGCGCCATCCGGGCTTGCGTATTGCGTACACGGCCAATGGCATGCCGATTATAACAGCCACACCCACTACGATGATGCCGACATAGACGACAGGCGACCCCGTGGTGATTTGCGACGGCGGCAGGTAACTCAGCACAAGCGCGAGCACTGCGCCGGCTATGCCGAGCACGCACACCACCACCTCGCCCGCTTTGCCGAAAGGCACGCGGTAGCCGCGTTTCTTGCCCGGCTGGGTGCGCCGCAGGCGGATAAACGCGCCGTAAATCATAATCACCATCACCAGATAGATTATAGTGGCCATCTGCGACATAATCTGGTAGGCCGACTCAACAGTCGGGAGCACAATCAGAAGCAAAAGCAGCAGCGACACAAACACGCCCTGCACAAGCAGGATAGGGGTGTTCACGTTGTTCTTGTTCAGGGTCTGCAACCCGCGGGGAAGATAGCCGCTCTGGGCCACAGCCATGAGTCCGGTCGACGGGCCGGTGACAAGCGCGCTCACCTGGCCGATTACGCCGAACATGATAAGGAGCGCCATCACGTTGCCGAGCCAGCTTACGCCCAGGCTCTGCCACAATGCCTTATAGGCCACAAGCAGCGATTGAAGCAGGTTGATGTCTTTCGACGGTATCACCAGGCCAATCACAAGGGTGCCGAGGGAGTAGACAGCGACTATTACTGCAATCGAGAGGAAAACGGCTTTCGGGAAATCGCGCGCCGGATTGCGCATGTCGTTGACGTGTACGGCCTGTATCTCCATGCCGGCGTAGAAAAGGAATATGGATGCGGCGAGAACGATTGTGCCCACATTGCTGAAATCGGGGAAGAAAGGCACATCGTCGAGCGCGAGCGGCTTGCCAAGGCAGAAGTAAACCACGCCGAGCACAATGAGGATAGCGCCGGGGATGATGGTGCCGACAAGGCCGCCGTAGGTGCTGAGCACATTGGCCGACCTCTGGCCGCGGAATGCGTTCAATGTCGAAAGCCAATACACAAGCAACGCTATAACCAGAGTATACACCTTGTTCGAGGCAAGGGCCTGGTCGAAACTCTCCGGCCAGAACATATAAGCCAGCGAGGCGGCGGCAAACATGAGCACCGTCGGGAACCATATCACCACTGTCTGCCATTCAAGAAACATGGCAAGCCAGCCCCACCGCGGGCCGAATGCCTCGGAAACCCATCGGTAAAGGCCGCCGCTTTTGGTCCACGTCGACGCCAGTTCGGCGCATACCAATGAAAAAGGCAGCAGAAAGACAACCGCTGCAAACAGATAATAAAAAATCGACTGCACTCCATACTTTGCCTCCGACGGTAATCCGCGCAGGCTCAGGATGGATGTGACAATCAGAATAGCCATCGCCATCATGGTAATAGACCCATGGGCGGTGGACAGGCTTTTCTTGCGGCCGGAAGCCGTGACCGGAGCCTCCGACGACGCAGCGGATCCCTTTGAGTTGTCTCTCTTGTCCATAATTGAAATGTTGTATTGTTTTTATGGCCCCGCGGGGCCATAGTGTTGACTGTTGCCAAAATAACACGGCGGAAAGAGAAAAAGTTCAGTGTAATTATTGCCGCATTGCTCAATGTGCTAATTCTTTATCAAGTCTTATTCATGTATTCAAATTAATTCGCTATTTTTGCAAAATGAATGTAAAAATAGAAGAATCTTGGAAAAAAAGGCTCGCCGATGAATTCGACAAGGACTATTTTGTCAACCTTGCCGGTTTCGTCCGTCAGCAATACTCCACAAGGCAGGTGTTCCCTCCCGCAGGCAAAATTTTTGCCGCATTCGACGCATGCCCTTTCGACAAGGTGAAGGTTGTGATTCTCGGCCAGGACCCTTACCACGATGTGGGGCAGGCCAACGGGCTGTGCTTCTCTGTGGCCCCGGGAGTGCAGATGCCTCCATCTCTGGTGAATATATTCAAGGAAATAGAATCGGACCTTGGCAAGCCGTTCCCCGCTGACGGCGACCTTGGCCGCTGGGCCGGCCAGGGCGTGCTTCTGCTCAATGCCACGCTCACCGTAGAGGCTCACCGTGCAGGCAGCCATCAGCGTCAGGGCTGGGAGGAATTTACCGATGCCGCCGTGCGGTGCCTCGAGAAGGAGCGCGACGGCCTGGTGTTCATGCTGTGGGGCAGTTACGCCATACGCAAGGGAGCCTTTATCGACCGCATGCGTCATCTGGTGCTCACCGCTCCACATCCCTCGCCCCTCTCGGCCTATCGCGGCTTCTTCGGATGCCGCCACTTCTCGCAAGCCAACGCATGGCTCGCTCAACACGGACAAACTCCCATCGAATGGTAAACCGACTGCTGCTCATATTGCTCGCTTTTATAGCCACGTTGCCGGTGTGGGGACGCGTCGACACACGTACGGGCATGCTCAACGAGCGCATCCGCTCGTTGCAGGTGAGTCTCGACGGCAATGCCGACGCTCCGCCTGTGATTGTGCTCAACACCCCAGGCCGGCTTATCTTCTCATTCGACCATCTTGGCGACGACCGCGTGTACCTGCGCTACGAACTGATACATTGCAACGCCGACTGGCAGCCCTCGACACTCGTCGACTCCGAATTTCTCGACGGTTTTAACCAAGGCACAATCGACGATTACGCCTTTTCAGAGGTCACAACCGTGCATTATGTGAATTATCGCCTCGCCATACCCAACGAGCAGGTGGCGCCCCGCATATCGGGCAACTACCTCCTGCGGGTATATCCGGAAGATGATCCCGACGACACCTGGCTCCAATGCCGGTTCATGGTGTCGGAGCAAAGCGCCGGCATATCAGCCCGCCTGTCGGGTGTTACCGATGTCGACTATAACGACGCCCACCAGCAACTCTCGATAGAGGTCGACACCGAGCGCGCCAATGTCTCTGACCCGTTCAACGACGTCACGGTAATGATTCAGCAAAACGGACGTTACGATTCCGAAGTGGCCCTCCGCCAGCCACTGCGCATGGCCTCTGCCTCGGTAAGCGTCTACGAGCATCTTGCTCCGCTCGTTTTCGAGGCCGGAAACGAGTACCGCCGTTTCGAGGCCGCGTCCACCACCTATCCCGGCATGGGCGTAGAGGAGATAGCGTGGGTCGACCCTTACTATCATGTGCGCCTTGCCACCGACTTGCCTCGCGCCGACGCGATGTATCTCTACGACCAGACACGTGCGGGCCGGTTCACCATCCGCGAGTATAACGCCGCCGATTCCGATGTGGAGGCCGACTATGTCGTGGTCCACTTTTCGCTCGACGCACCCGAGATGCCGGGCTCGCTCGTATTTCTCGACGGCGACTTCACCTGCCGGCGGTTCGACGATTCGGCTCTCGTGTCCTATAACCGCGCCACAGGCCGATATGAGCATGTGGCACTGCTGAAACAGGGACAGTACAACTACCAGTATCTCGTGGTGCCGCCCGGTTCATCCCGGGGCTACACAGCCCCCATCGAGGGCGACCGCTTCCAGACTCAGAACGAATACCTCATCAAGGTATATACCCGCCGCCCCGGCGACCGTGCCGACCGCCTCATAGGCGTCACCCTCTTAGGAGCACAACCCTCCGGCTTGTGACGGCATGGAATGAAAAATAACTTATTACTCATCCCTTCTAAGAATGTCACAAAAGGAAGTTAATACTTTGAGTGTAGGGACGCACGGCTCGTGCGTCCGTTACAAAACAATATTAATAAATTGTGTTAATGATATTTACGCGGACGCACGAGCCGTGCGTCCCTACACCGTGATTTCATTAACTTTTTAATCAGACATACTTACCTTATACTTGTTTACGCAATGCTTCAGATAGGAAAAGACGAGACACTTGTGTCGCTCGACTTCATAGAACGCTTCTTTTGCTGCGACCTCGAGAAATGCCTTGGCCAGTGCTGTATAGAAGGCGACGCCGGCGCGCCTCTCTCCGAGGCCGAGGACGCCATCCTGCATGAAATCCTCCCCGAGATATGGTCCGACCTCCTTCCGGCAGCCCAACGCCGCATCGAGGAAGAAGGCGTGAGTTACCGCGACATCGAACACGACCTTGTCACGCAGATTCTCCCCGACACAGGCAACTGTGTTTTCTCCACCTATGCCGAGGGCGGTCTTTGCATATGCGCCATTGAGAAGGCTTTCCGCGAGGGCCGCATATCGTTCCGCAAGCCAATATCATGCTATCTATATCCGGCACGTATAAAGCAATTCGACAACGGCACCACTGCTGTCAACTACGACCGTTGGAAAATATGCAAGTGCGCCGAGGTGCTTGGCCGGGCAAAAGGCATCCGCGCCTATGAGTTCCTCCGCGAGCCGCTGATAGCCCGTTTCGGACAGGAATGGTACGACGAACTCGCCTTCACCGCTGAGGAATACATCCGCCAATTTTGTCAAAATGATTAATCGAGCATTGTGCATTATTAAAAACTACTGGCCCTCGATGGCCGTAGTGGCTGTGATTCTTTACGCTACTCTTGCCGAGCATCCTGTGCCTGACAACGACCTGCCGTTGATTCCGCATATCGACAAACTTATCCATGTCATAATGATGGGCGGACTCACCGGTGCCCTTGCCTTCGACTACCAGCGCGCACGCCGTGCCGCCTCGGTGCTGACCGTGCGCGTCATGCTTACCATAGCCCTTGGCGTGCTCATATTCTCCGCAGTCGACGAGATATTGCAATCTGCCCTCACTGCCGAGCGTTCGGGCGACCCTCTCGACCTTCTTGCCGATGCTGTCGGCATCCTCGTCGCCCTCCCCACGGC
>CANRZQ010000082.1 GCA_947644475.1 uncultured Muribaculaceae bacterium | reverse complement strand
ACATTCGACCTCCACGTCATCGACCCCGACAGCCCCTTCCATATCGGCGACATCGAAGTAATCCCACTGCCGGTGATGCACTTCGAGCTGCCAATCCTCGGCTACCGCATCGGCTCATTCGCCTACATCACCGACTGCAAGACAATGCCCGATTCCACCTTCGACCTGCTCCGGGGCGTCGACACCCTCGTAATCAACGGCCTACGCTTCGAGCCGCACATGTCGCACCTCTCCATCCCCGAAGCCATAGAAATCATTCAGGCGCTCCGTCCCCGCCGCGCTTTCCTCACCCACATGAGCCACGACCTCGGTCCCGCCTCATCCGTCACACTCCCTCCCGGAATCCAACTCGCTCACGACTTCCTCAGAATCCCCCTCTGATAATCGGCTCCATTGCCCCCGTGCCTCGCGTTTCAACGCGAGGTCTACCCTCATCACTTACCCCTTACACCTGAAAAAAAATGCCGTCACTCGAAATCCCATACATCCCCGCACTCGATGCCGACACATCCGTCGACACCATCATAAACACCCTCGACGAACACGGCATCCGCCGCTCGCTCGAGCACGTCAATTGGCCGCAGTACCCCTACCGCCCCCTCACCACCTTCACCTGCGCACATTCCGGCCGCTATATCTACATCGACTTCTTCGTCCGGTGCAACTACCTCCGTGCCGAAAACTATAAGCCGCAGTCGCCCGTAAGCGAGGACTCATGCGTCGAATTCTTTGTCGACCCCCTTGGCGACGGCCACTACTGGAATTTCGAATTCAACTGCATAGGCGCCATCAACGCATCCCACCGCACCGACCGCCACAGCCCCACACGCCTCACCACCGAAGAACTCGCCCAAATACGCGTCTATCCCTCATGCGGCACACGCCCATTCAAAGAACTTGAAGGCCTCTTCACATGGAACATCCTTGTGGCCATACCCCTCTCCCTCATCGGGCTGGAATATAAAGGCGCACCCATAGCAATGCGTGCCAACTTCTACAAATGCGCATCAGCCACATCCCTGCCTCACTACCTGTCATGGGCGCCAATATCAACCCCCGACCCCGATTTCCACCGCCCCGAATTCTTCGCCCCCGTCACCCTCGCCTGACCACTCCATATACGTTTGTCACAGGAGAAAGTTAATGCTATAAGTGCAGTGACGCTCTAATCGTGACCTTAAAACTGCATTATCGGCCATAAAAATTGCCTCGGGGCATCCATTTTTCAGAAATTATCATTAACTTTGGGGCAACAAATGAAAAAAATTGCTGAAATATCGCTCGCTGCCATCATCGCCGCATGCCTGTCGTCGCCTTTGACGGCAAGCCCGGCCACACCCCAGTGGGAGCCCGTCGTTACTGAGACAATAGCATACGTCGACACGGCTTCCGACTCCGACCCCGTCGAGGTAAGCGTCCGCGACGGCTATATCTACGTCACAACATCCCGTCCGGCCTCCGTAAAAGTGCTCTCAATCCTGGGCCAGCTCATCAGCCAGCAGAATATTCCCGCAGGTACATCGCGTCTGCGTATCAGCGCAAGAGGCATCTACATCCTCAAAATCGGCTCGATCACAAAGCGCGTCACAATCTGAAAATGGAACGCATTAAAGTCAAGATAATCAACGAGTCGGGATTCGAATTGCCCGCTTACGAGACATTCTCATCGGCCGGAATGGATGTCCGCGCCGCCGTGAAAGAACCCGTTACGCTCGCCCCCATGGAGCGTCGCCTCATCCCCACAGGCCTGCGGGTGCAGCTGCCCCACGGCTACGAAATGCAACTCCGCCCACGCAGCGGCCTCGCCCTGCGCAACGGAATAAGCCTCGTAAACACACCCGGCACAGTCGATGCCGACTATCGCGGCGAAATCGGGGTGATACTCATCAACCTCGGTTCCGAGCCGTTTGTCATCAACCCCGGCGAACGCATTTGCCAGATGGTTGTTACAAACTATACACGCGTCGAGTGGGAATCCGTGTCGCGTCTCGACGAGACTCTCCGTGGCGACGGCGGTTTCGGCCACACAGGCCTCTCTTAGGGATTTAAAGTTCTTAAAGCCCTTAATGGCCTTAATTTCATTCCTAAAATGTCCAGTATCAGCAACAAAATTCTCTCTCTCATAGCCTTTGCCGTCGCCGCTTCAATGGCAGCCGCCTTTGCCGCGCCACACGACTCAGAGGCCGACCGCGCACGCAAAAAAGCCGACTATATCTTCCTCGAAGGCCAGAACGCCTACAACACCGACCGTATCGACGACTACATCTTCCTCACCCGCCGCGCTTTCGAACTCGACAGCGCAAACATCGACATAGCCGCCGAGTGGAGCACCGTCGAACTCGCCCGAAACGGCGGCGACTCCGCCACCGTGGCCCGGGCCTACTCACGCCTGTGGCGGCAGTTCGAGATGCAGCCCGACAACTATATAACGGGTGTCACCATGGCCAACATCGCTGCCCGGCTCGGGCGCACAGCCGATGTGGTCCGAGTTTGGGAAACCCTCCGCGACCGCTATCCCGCAAAAGCAGAGCCCGCCGAAGAACTCGCCAATGCCTACCTCCGTGCCTACCTTCGGGGCGACACATCAGCCTACACAAAGGCCGTCGGCCTGTTCTCCTCTCTCGAAGACTCCCGCGGAAAAAGCGTCGAACTCTCATCCCAAAAAATCCGCGCATTCTTCCTCCGCTCCGACACCGCCGCAATCCTTAGCGAGGTCGATACCATCGTGGCCCGTTTCGGAAGCGACCCCTATGCCATGCTCTTCGTAGGCTCAACCTTCGACGCCCTTTCCGATTCAGCAAACACTGAAAAATACTTCATGCGCTCATGCCGCCTCGATTCCACAAACGGAGCGGCATACATGGCCCTCGGTAATTTCTACACCAAGCACGGCAACGATGCCGCCTACCGCCAACACATGGGCCACGCCCTGCGAAGCCCCGACATCGAGGTTGCCGACAAACTCGACATAATCTACCATTTCGCCAACAAATATATCGGAGCCGAGGCCGACCGGCCGATGCTCACCGCCCTGTTCGACGATCTCGAGCAGATGCACCCCGGCGAGGGCGACATCCACTCGCTCTATGCCGGCTACCTCGACGCCATAGGCCAGCACGGCCGGGCTGCCGACCAGATGGAATATGCCGTGGCTCTCAACGGCCAGTCCGAGGAATACTGGGTCGACTGGGTAAGATACCTTGCCGCTGCCGACTCATCGGCCCTCATCCCACGCGCGCTTGAAGGAGCGCGACGCTTTCCCAACAACTACCTCTTTCCAATCCTCGCCGCGCAAAAATACTTCGCATCCGACAGCATCGCCAAGGCAATAGCCGTGCTCGATTCTGTAAATACATCCGTGGTCAACAACCCCGACGCCGTGTCAAGCGTGATGGCATTCAAGGGCGACCTGTATGCCGCGGCCGGAGACACAGCCAAGGCCCTCTCGCTCTACGACGACGCCATTCTTCTCAACCCCGACAATTCAATGGCTATGAACAACGCCGCCTACTTCATGGCCGAACGTGACATCGACCTCACGCGGGCCGAGACTCTAAGTTCAAAAGCCGTGAAACTCGACCCCGAAAACCCCACCTACCTCGATACCTACGCCTGGATTCTTTTCAAGAAAAAAGACTTCTCCCTCGCCAAGCAATATATCGACATGACCCTCCGCCTCTACGCCCCACAAGACACTTCCCAACTCCCCGACTCCGACACCCCCGAACCACCCGGCTTCGACATCCTCGACCATGCCGGCGACATATATTTCATGAACGGCGACCGCGACCAAGCCGTCGAATTCTGGCGGCGAGCCGAGGCCATCGAGCCCGAAAACGAGCTCATCCGCAAAAAAGTGCAAAACTGCACCATATTCTTCAAATGAACAAACGACAATCATATATACATTTGATAGATAAAAAGACGCAATATGATCACGGCGAAGCCGTGGCTCTTTGGTTAACCCCGTATGTAGGCTTTGCCGGCATGCGGGGTTGGGACAATCCAAATAAATCGCGGTATTGGAGCGGAGCCTGCCGGAGCGTTCGATGATGCCGGCCTTGCTGCGAGCCACTGCTCAGCCGGGTCTGGCTTGCAAAACCTCAATTGAATATTGACTATGTTGAAAAATTTTATATATCTACTTTTTCTTGCCGTGCTCCTCGCAGGCTGCCGCTCGCAGAAGCAGGCTGTCGCTCCCTCGGTCGACGCCGCCGCGTTCGACACGCTGTCGCCAAAAAAACAGCACGAATTTGTCGAGAAAAGTTTCATCCCCTGGCAGTGGGCCTATATCCCGGCCAATGTCTCCATATCCTCGCCGGCATCCATCTCTGCCGGCGGACGCCTCACCATGCAGCGCGACAGCATAATCCACCTCTCGCTCCGCGTCCTGGGCATGGAGGTAGCCGTCCTCTATGCCGACACCGACTCCGTATATGCCGTCGACAAATTCCATAAATACTATCTCGCCGAGAGCCTCGACCGCATAATGGCCTCCTCGGGCCTCTCGCTCGGCGACATCCAGGACATGCTCCTGGGCCAGGCTCTCCCGCCCGCAAAAGGCTCGCCGATGTGCACAGCCACCCTGGCCGACGGTGCTGTGTCGGCCCTCGAATTCGATCTCGGCCGCTCAGATGTGATGCTGCGGTGCGTCTATCCCGCCCATGAGCCCACACCCGCCGGTCCCGTGGCCACTTCAACAGAAATCTACGGAGTGAAAGACGATAAGAAAATAGCCGCGTCAATCCGTCTCAATCTCGGCAGTGCCCGCTGGAACTCGCCGCGAAGCATCAATTTCTCACAGCCCAAAGGCTACAAACGCATACATTTCGACGCTCTGTTAAAATCTCTCAAAAATCTGTGAGACGCATTGCCCTGATAATATTAGCATGTCTGGCCGTGGCCATGGGTGCCGATGCTGCCCGTCCGAAACAGAAAAAGAAGACGGTGCGCACCGAGCAGAAAGCCGCGGCGCTGAAAAAGAAGAAATCGGCCCCGGCTCGCTCGCGCAAAAGCGTCGAGTCGGAGCGCAAACGCACCAACGAGCAAATCCGTAAGACCACCGAGGACATCCGCCGCAACAACGAGCGCACCGAGCGGCAGCTCAACTCCCTGGCGTCGCTCGACGGCCAAATACGTTCGCAACGCGCCGAGATAGCCTCCTTGCAAACCATGATTGATTCTATCGACCGGCGCTCCCGGGCGCTTGCCGACACAATTATAAAGGCTGAAAACGATGTGGCTCGCCTGCGCGAGAACTCCAAACTGTCGCTCCGCGAGGCCCGCAAAAACCGCCAGGCCATGACCGACATCAACCTCGTGTTCTCATCATCCACATTCGCCGAAGGAGCAAAACGACTGTCTTACCTGAAACAACTCCAACGCTGGCGCACACGCAAGACTTCCGACTTAAAGCAAAGCCTCGACGTGCTCGCCAACAAAAAGAAGGCTCTTGCCATGCTCCGCGAAAAACATGGCCGCACGCTTGCAGCCCTTTCCGACAGCAAACGCCAACTCGAAGCCAAGCAAGTGCAGACTCGCTCGCTCGTCGATTCGCTGCGCCGTGAAAACCGCTCGTTGCAGACCGTGCTTGCCGAGCGTCGCCGCCGTGCCCGCGCCCTCGACGCCGAACTCGACCGTATAATCGAGCAGGAGGCCCGCCGGGCCGAGGAAGAACGCCGTGCCGAGGAGGCACGTATCGCCGCCGCGCGTCAAAAAGAGGCCGCCCGCGTCGACGCTGCCCCCGGCCCGGGAAAGGCTCCGGTCGTGACGCCGCCGAAAGATAATAAGAAAGACAAGAATGTCACCGACACCCGTCAGTATCCCGGCCGTGCCGACGAGGAACGCCGCCTGTCGGGCTCTTTCGCTTCCAACAAGGGCCGGCTGCTGTTTCCCGTTGCCGGAAAATACAACATCACTGGCTCGTTTGGGCGCAACGCCCATTCCGAACTCTCCCGTGTCGAGGTCAACAATCCGGGCATCGACATCGAGGTCCCGGCCGGCTCTACGGCAAGGGCTGTGTTCGACGGCACTGTGTCTTACATCTTCCGCATGGACGGCTATCAGAACGTGGTGATGGTGCGCCACGGCTCTTACCTCACCGTTTATGCCCACATCGACGGCCTGTCGGTCCGTAAAGGCGACAAGGTGAAGGCCGGACAGGCCATCGGCTCCATTTTTGCCGACCCCACAAATTCGGGACGCTGCACCCTCCATTTCGAAGTGCGCAACGAGCGCGAGAAACTAAATCCGCTGCAATGGGTACGCTGAGCCGTCTGCGCAAGTCAAACACTGTGTCGGCACGCATCTTCAAGGTGATGGGGCTGTTCTCGGGCGTGCAGGGCTTGCTTATTTTTTGCGGCCTCTTGCGCTCGAAACTTATAGCCCTGTGGATTGGCCCGGCCGGAATAGGGCTGTATGCCGTGTTCAACTCGGCCTTGCAGGCATTAATGCCCATAACCCAGCTCAACATTCGCCAGAGCGCAGTGCGCTCCATCGCCGCGGCCCGGGAGTCCGACCGTCCGGCCATGGTCGCGGCAGTGCGCTGGTGGCTCCTGCGTCTTGGCATCATCGGGGCGGCCCTCATGTTTCTGCTCGCGCCGGTGCTGAGCTGGTTCAGTTTCGGCAGGCTCGACATGTGGCCGGGCTTCGCCGTGCTTGCCGTGGCTGTGTTTTGCTACGCCGTGGCCAATGCCGATGAAACGGCCATGCAAGGCTATATGCACCTGCGCCCCATTTTCAAGGTCCAGATGCGCACGTCTCTCATTTCCATTGTAATCGGACTGCTTATAATATATTTTTTCCGCGAAGACGGCATAGTGTGGTCAATCGTGATATACTATATCGTATTCCTTTTAGTCATGTTCCGTTATTGCGACATCCCGCGCCGCCGTTTTTCGTCTGCCGACAACCGCCGCAAGGGCCGCGAGTTTGTGCGCCTCGGGTTCTATCTCACCATCGCGGGCTTCCTCGGCACGTTTGTGCAATATGCCATGATTTCCTATCTAACCAAATATCATGGCGAGGACGTGGCCGGCATCTACCAGTCGGGCTACCTCATCATATGCAGCTATGCCGGACTGCTGTTCAATGCCATATCCCTCGAATATTTCCCGCGCCTTTCGCAGATTGCCTCACGGCCGAGGATGGCCTCGGTGGCCGTGTCACACGAGATTGCAATAGCGATGTATGTCCTTGTGCCCGTGGTGATTGTTTTCCTTGCGGCCGACAGGCTCGTCTTGCGGCTGCTTTTCTCGTCGGAATTCATTGTCGCGCTGCCTATGATCACTGTCGGCATCACCATGCTCATCTTCCGGGGCATATCCTTCTGCCTCGCCTTCGTGATTCTGGCCAAAGGGGAGGGGAGAGTCTACATCGTCACCGAGTCGCTGAGCAGCGTCATAGGCCTTGCGCTCAACATCGTCTTTTTCCATAATTGGGGCTATCTTGGCGTAGGCATCTCGTTCATAATCTGGTATCTCATATATTGCATCATCACCGGGTGGGTCTACTTCCGCAGTTTCGGCATGCGCCTCACCCCCGCGGTAATCCGGCTTATCGTTTTCTCCATTTTGGTCACGGCGGCCGCCCTTGCCCTGCGGCTTGTGGCATGGTGGCTCCCGCTGCTGCTCCTGCCGCTGTCGCTGTGGGTGTCGGTGTCGCGGCTCCGGGGCATGATGCTGCGTAAAGAAAAGGAGGAAAACCTATGAAAGTGCTTCTGCTCGGCGATGCGAGCAACTATCACAGCTGCCTCGCCTCTGCGCTCCGCCGCCAGGGCTGCACCGTTGTGGTGGCATCCCACGGTTCGGGATGGATGAATACCCGCCGCGACATCGACCTGAGCCGCGGACCCTCTCGCCTCTCCGGCGCGTGGCTCTTCGCACGCCTTATGGCCATGACCCACACATCGATGCGTGGATTCGATGTGGTGCAACTTGTCGCCCCCGTGTTTGCCACCTTGCGTCCCGAGCGGCTTCGGCCTTTGTTCGACCGCCTGCGCCGGTTCAATGGCCGCATCTTCACCGACGCCCTCGAGGCCGACCCGTACTATGTCCGGGCCTGTACCTCGGATAATCCGCCCCTGCCGTTCAGCGAATGGCAGATAGGGCTGCGCCCGTCGCCCATGGCTCTGGCCAATCCCGGCCTGCGCGACAGCTGGCTCGCCCTAAGCCCCTATTACGACTATGTGCTCGACCGTGTCGACGGCGTTGTCACAGCCCTCTATGAATACCATAAAGTGTGTTCGGAGCATATCGACCCCGGTCGCCTGGCCTACGGCGGCATCCCCGTCGACCTTGCCTCGGTTCCCGCCCCGGGCCCGCGCGCCGGAGGAAGATGCCGCATCATGGCCGCCTATCATTCAGCCAGAGCCGACGAGAAAGGAGCCGGAATCCTCCTCGACATGGCCAAGCGCATCGTGGCCCGACACCCAGACCTGGCCACACTTGATATCGTGACCAACCTCCCATACGACCAATTTGTCCGTAAACTTGCCCGGGCCGACATCGTTCTCGACCAGCTGTATGCCTGCTCGCCGGCCACAACGGCCCTTCTCGCCATGGCGCACGGAGCAGTGCCCGTCACAGGCGGAGCCGAGGAATATTACCACTTCATAGGCGCGGGCGGCCTGCGCCCGATTGTCACCGCCGACCCCCTGCACCTCGAGCATACAGAGCGGGCAATCGAACACCTCGTCGTCAATCCATATGCCCTGGCCGCCATGCGCGCCGCGGCACGCCCATTTGTAGCCCGTCACAACGATGCCGACGTGGTGGCCCGCCGGTTTATTGACTTTTGGAACAAATGTCCGCGAAAATGAGAATAGCGATATGCACCCTCTCCCTTATCGAGGGACACGGCGGCGTGGCATCCTACGCCCACGACTTTGCCGGATACCTTTCCGATCACTGCGACATCACCATCGTCACCGGCGACGGATATGTGGCCCGGCCCGGCGACAAATTCCGGGTAATCAATTTCGATGCGTCGCTGTCGGTCGAAGCCGGCCGGAAATTCGTCCGCCTCATATCAGAACTTGCTCCCGACATAGTGGTCAACAGCTGGTTTCCGCTCTTGACGGCTGCCGCGCCATACCTGCCCGACCATATCCGCATAGTCACAGTGTCGCATTTCGTCAATGGCGAACTCGCCTGGTATGCCGGCCACAATCACCGCTATGTCGACCGTATCATAGCGCTCTCGTCATATGGCCGGCGTTACTTCCGGCGCACATTCAGCCGCGCCGCCGAGGCCAAGGCCGACATAGTGTTCAATCCCATCCCTCCAACCTCCCAACTTCCCCTCTCCCCAACCTCCCAACTCCCCGCCACCCCCCTCACCATTGTCTATCCCGGCGGAAGCAACTACGTGAAGAGTGCCGACATCGTGGCCCTCGCCCTGCGACGTCTGCTGAAAACCGACCTCGACTTCCGTTTCTACTGGATTGGCAACGACTACGTGGCCGGAGGCCGGCACATCGGCCTGCCCGTACGCCACGTCAGCGAATGTTTCCCTGCCGACCCCCGCATAGCGCGCTTCGGGCGCGTCGAGCGCGACGAGGCCCGGCGCATCATGGCCTCCGCCCACATCTTCATCCTCCCGTCGCGTCTCGAAGGCTTCCCAATATCACTGTGCGAAGCCCTTGCCGGAGGAGCCATCCCCATCATATCCGACGCCCCACACGGCAGCCTCGACCTTATCGACAACCGTCGCAACGGCATCGTCGTGCCCCAAGGCTCGCCCGATGCCCTCTTCCGCGCCATTGCCGACATAATCCGCCACCCCGACGCCTATGCCGACATCCAACGCCAAGCCGCGGCCACCGTCGCCACCGACCTGGCCCCCGAAAAATGGACCTCAGAGATGCTCCGCATCTTCGCCCTACCGCTCGACCACGAGTCGCGCCGTCCCTTCTCCCCGTTGCGCTTCCGCCTCTCCGCTCTCCGCTGCCGCCTCACCCACCTCCGCCGCAAAACCATCGACGCCCTCCGCCTCACCTACAACCTCGCCCTCTACACCCTCCTCCGCGCCTTCCCCCAAAAATAGCCCATCCACCCGGCAGGAAGAGGGGTGTGTCAAAAAGGCTGTTTATGCCAAGATTGTAGGGACGCACGGCTCGTGCG
>CANRZQ010000081.1 GCA_947644475.1 uncultured Muribaculaceae bacterium | reverse complement strand
GTCATGCCAAGACCAAAGGTGCTCATTGTGGCGAGCAGTCACACGATGATTAGAAATTTCCTTATCCCTGCGGTAAGGATGTTCCAGTCGTGGGGCTATGAGGTCCATCTTGTCGGAGGCGGATCATCATTTGTTGATGAAGATATAGCCGACCGTGTGATTTCTCTGCCCATTACCCGCTCGCCCTATACGCTTGCCAACGTTCAAGGCTACAAGCAATTGCGCCGCCTCATTGAGGAAGAACGATACGTCCTCGTCGACTGCCACACTCCTGTGGGCGGTTTCATTGGACGCCTTGCCGCAAGATATGCCCGTGCCAATTTTGGCACCAAGGTGTCGTATACTACCCACGGTTTTTTCTTTTACCATGGGTCGCATCAATTAAGATGGCGCTTTTTTTATCCGCTGGAGAAGTGTCTTGCTAAAATCACAGATACCCTTATAACAATAAACGAAGAGGATTACCGCACAAGCATCGCAGGAAAGTTTCACACCAAGGTGGAGAAGATTCCCGGCATAGGAGTGCAGATTTCGCGCTTATGTTTGCCGTCGGACGACCATCGCCGCGAACTGCGCATGCGCTTCGACCTTGCCCCCGACGATATTGTGGTGATATATATGGCTGAATTTATCAAGCGGAAAAATCATCGGTTGATAATCGAGGCCTTATCCATCCTAAAAGATGAATATCCGCATTTGAAGGCTATTTTCCTTGGCTCGGGCCCGCTTTTCGACGCAATGTGCCGCCTGGCTAAGTCCAAAGGCGTGGCCGACCGCATCATATTCGGCGGCTCTACGCGCGCGATAGGCCCTATCCTTGCCGGCTGCGACATAGGCATATCTGCAAGTTATACAGAAGGACTCCCCATGAATATTGCCGAGGAAATGTTTGTCGGCCTGCCTGTCGTGGCCTCTGACTGCCGAGGCCACCGCGACCTTATCGACTCAGGCACGAACGGTCTTCTCTTTCCGCCCGACAGCGTAGACGCTTTTGTCGCTGCCATTCGCCGCTATCTCGACAATCCGGATTTCGCGGCGCGTATGGCCGCCGCCGCGAAGCAGAAAGTGCAAGGATTCCTGCTCGACCGCTCGCTAGAAGCCCTCTCCGGAATCTACCGCCGCCTGCTCGGCATATAACTGCTTTGAATGTAAGGACGCACGTGCAATGCGGTTCAAAATAACCTATTACTAAGGAGAAGAAGCGCGTATGCGCTTCAAGAGTTTAGCCGGGGGTGGAGCGGAAGCGTAACCCCCGGTAATGCGAATTGTATACACCCGTGGCATTGGAGCGAGCGACAGCGTAGCGTTCTGCATCACGGTTGGCATAGCCGAACGCTCCGGCCGGCCTCCGCTCCAAATCCCCGGTTGCCGACAACCTTTTTCCGTGGGTTACGGTCGTGGCTTCGCCACTCCCTCACCCACGGCTACCTTCTTGAATCGCTACGCGATTCTGTGATACGCCCTTATTTGAACCGTGTGGCCCTACGCTGTGACTGCATTTCAAGGAATCTTTAAAATCCACGAAATTAACGGTCACAAGTAGTACCGAGATTGCCTTTTGATATTATATTTATCGGCCGACGACTAAGTTGTCGATGAACCGGGCCATGGACCAGCGGTCGCGGTCGTGGCGGTTTTCGAGCACGATTATCGAGATGCCGAGTTCGGGGTATTTGGCCACATAGGCCTGAAAGCCGCCGTTGTCGCCGGTGTGGTAAATTTTTCTGTATTTGTCCGAATTGTCGATAAACCATCCGAGGCCGTATTCCGTGGCGGGGCGTCGCTGATAGTCGCACCAAGGGCTTGACGATACGTCGACATGCGGGCTGTATGCCTCGGCCACCAAGGCGGTGTCGAGCACCGTGCCGCGGGCAAGGGCGCGTTCCCATCGGAGCATGTCGCGTGCCGTGGAGTATATTCCTCCGTCGGGACGCGTGGCGAAAAATGTCTCCTCGCCGTAGTCGTACTCTTGCCAGTTGCCGTCGACGGGTTCGTAGCCGTGTGCCATGTGGGGAGCCACGGTGTCTGGCTCGAAATAGAAGGTCGATGCCATGCCGGCCGGGTCGAAAATATATTTCTTCTGGGCCTTGATGAATTCCATGCCTCGCTGTTGCTCAACGACTTGCGCAAGAATCAGAAACGACGGGTTGAGGTAGTCATAAGCCGAGCCGGGTGCGAATTTCAGGCTGTCGATTGTGGGGAAGTACTCCATCGAGGAGGCATCGGTGGCCTCGATGCAGCGTTGGCGGTCGGAGCGGTCGCGGCTGTCGGGCACGCCTGATGTGTGCGACGCGAGATTGCGCAATGTCACCTTTTGCCAGAACGGCTGAGGCCACGGCTCGAAGTCGCTCACCGGGCGGTCGATGTCGACTCCCGTCTGCAAAAGCCCGGCCACGGTGAATTGCTTCGACACCGAGGCGATGTTGAATCGCGTGGCCGAGTCAACCCGTTCGCCCGTGCCCATGTCGGCCACTCCGAAATAGCGTTCATATAAAATGCTGTCGCCACGGGCTATGATAACGGCTCCTCCCGGCTCGTCGTGCCGTGGATACCGTTCGGCGAAATATGCGTCGAGCCTGTCGTCGAGCGATGGCTCATGTCCGGCGGTGCATCCGGCGAGCATGAGAGCCGACGCGGCATATGCAAGTAAATTCCTCATGTTTAGGGGATTTTGGCAGGAACACAAGCCGCAGGCTTGTGAAACAGTCGCAAGCCCGAAGGCTTGCGTTCCTGACGTTCCTGCTATATTGTGTTTGGAATGTTTCGGAGCGCACGCAGCATCGCCGGGGAAAGCACTTTTTGGGCGAGTGCGGCCGTGAGTTGCGTGTGGCGGTGGGTGTCGGTGCCGATAAGTGTGTAGTAGCCGTGACGGAGCAGGTATTCGGCTTTTTCACGCGCCGGTTCGCCGTAAAGCCCCAGAAGCGAATATATGTTCAATTGAAAGCGCACGTTTTCGTCAATCAGCTGCTCATATTTCTTCATGGGCATGTAGACATATCGCTCGGGGTGGGCGAGCACAGGGAAGAAACCGGCCGATTTCACCCGTTGAATCTTGTCGTCGAAATCGGATGGCGGCGTGAAGTAGGATGTCTCTACCAGCAGATGGTCGGCATTCTCGCCAATCGGAAGAAGGTTGCCTGCGGCGAGGCGTTGCTCAAAAAGATTGTCGAGCATGTTTTCTGCTGCAAGGTGCAGCGTCACCGGTCCGCGGTAGGCTCTCTTCAAGTCCTCGAATGCCTTGCGCAGCGCGTCGGGGGTGTTGGGCGTGTCCTCCATTATGTGCGGAGTGAGCCAGAGTTCGGCTATGCCCTCGCTCTCGTAGGAGGAGAGAATCTGCAGCGATTCGTCCAAGGTTTTCACTCCGTCGTCGACCCCCGGAAGAATATGCGAGTGCCAGTCGGTGAACCCGTTGAGGAATCCCGACCCGGAAAGTGTCTTCTTTGAACTGAATGGCCACATGGATGAGTATGAGGTATAAAGTTTAAGGTCCTTAACGTCCTTAAAGACCTTAATAATTTTACTGACGCCTACTTTTCGTTGGAGTAGTACGACGAGCCGTTCGAGCCGTAATAGCCGTAATGGTATCCGTACTTGTTGCCGTAGCGGCCGTTTGCTGCCGATGTGCCGTTGAGTACAACTGCGATGTTTTTGAGTTTCTTCTTGATGTAGATGTTTTCAAGTTCCTTGATCATCGAGCGTTCGAGCATGCCGGCGCGCACGATGAATATGGTGCGGTCGGTGACGCGGCCGATAATCTGGGTGTCGGCCACGATGTCGAGCGGCGGGCAGTCTATAAACACATAGTCGTAGTCCTTGCGGAGTTTCTCCACGAGCAGGTCAAGACGGTCGTCCTCGAGCAGTTCGGTGGGGTTCGGCGGCATTTTGCCGGCGGGGATAATCTCGAGGGTGGGGTGGCCGGGATATTGCACGGCTATCTCGTCGATATTTTCGATTTTGCCGCGCAGGAAGTCTGCAAGGCCTTTTTTGGGCGAGCCTACATAGGCCGACATCGAGCCGTGGCGCAGGTCGCCGTCGATCACGGCTACGCGGCGTCCGCGTATGGCCAGGGTCACGGCAAGGTTCATTGTCACGAATGATTTGCCCGAGCCGGGGTTGAACGATGTTACGGCTATCACCTTCTGGTCGGGAGCCTTCGACATCACGAGGTCGAGGTTGGTGCGCAGCACGCGGAATGCCTCGTTTATCACGTTGCGGTTGTCTTTCTTTATGAGCACGCGGTTGCCCTCTCCGCCGCCTTTTGCAGGGATGAAGCGGCGCAGCCATTTGTGCTTCGTGTCTTCCGACAGGGGCACTTCGCCCAGGAACGGAGCCGAGAGTTTCTCAAGGTCGATGCGTCCGCGCACCTTTGTGTTGAGCACCTCGGTGACGAAGATGATGCCGAGCGGGATGGCGATGCCTATCACGAAGGCGAATATCAGGTAGCGGCGGCGGTTGGGGCCGGTAGGGCTGTCGGAGCCTTGCGGCTGTGTTACAAGGCGCGTGTTGTAGGCGGTGAAAGCCTGCGACAGTTCGTTTTCCTCACGTTTTTGCAGCAGATAGAGATAGAGCGACTCTTTCACTTTCTGCTGGCGTTCCACGCTGAGGAGGTATTTGGCCTGCTGGGGATTGGATGCCAGTTGCGATACGGCCTGGCCCTCGTATTTGCGCTGCGACTTTATCTTGGCGTTGAGCGAGGTAATCTGGTTGTCGATAGAGTTGATTATCGACTGGCGCATGCTTTTGAGGCTTGCGTCGAGGTCGATTACAATCGGGTTCTCCTCCGACGAGTTGGACACCAGCGTGTTGCGCTCGGTCATCTGCTGGTTGTAGGAGTTGATTTGCGATGCCAGAGCTGTGCCGCCCTCGAAGCCGGAGTTGACAGGCAGAAGTTCGTTCTTGCGCGAGGGGCTGGTGAGATAGTCGCGCACATAGTTGGCGAGGTAAATCTGGTTTTCGAGGTCGCGTATCACCGATGTGGCCTCCTGGGCCTGCTTCATATACATCGACGATGCGGCCTCCACGTCGGGCAGAAGATGCTCCGACTTATATTTGGAGATGTCCGACTCCACATTTCCGAGTTCGCCCTCAATCACGGTGAGGCGCTCGTTGATGAAGTTGGATGTCGACACGGCTATTTTGTTGCGGTCGTCGACCCAGTTCTGGTTGTACACGGCGAGCACTGTGCTTATGAAGTCCTCGGCGCGTTTTGGCGACTGGTCGGTTGCCGATATGGTCACAATGTTTGAGTCGTCTTCCTCGCGGCCCACCGAAAGTTTGCCTGTATATTCTTCGATGGTCGATTTCATTCCCGAGCGGCTTACCAGGAATGTGAACTGTTCGGGCGCGGAGCCGTCGCTGTCGGTCTCCGGGGCTACGTATGTCGGATTCGGAATCAAGGTGACGTGGCCCACCGGTGTCTCGGTCGACTTGTTGGGCTCCACGGCTATTACACGTGTGCTTTGTTCTTTCTGCTTGTCGTCTTTTTCCAGTTTGGCGCTGGTGAAGTCGGTGAGCGTAACCTTGCCGTCGGCCGCTATGCCCATGCGGAAGCCAGCCGACTCGTTGTCGCCAAGTCCTTCAATCACAGCGGTATATGGCAACTGGTTGCCATAGGCCACAAAGTTGTGGAAGCGGCCCGGAGTGTAGTAGTCCATGTCAAGATGCAGGCGGTTCACAACCTCGCGTATCAGGTCGGGCGACGAGAATGTGGCAATCTCGGTGTCGAGGTTGACGCGGGTCTTGAACAGGTCGAAGTTGCCGAAATCGCTCACGCCGTTGGCATAGGAGTCCGACCACCCGTCGGTCTTGATGATGATCTGGGCCGACCGGGAGTATTCGTTTGGCATTTTCAGAAGTTGCCAGTAGGCATAGCCCAGGCACAGCACCAGCGATATTGCAAACCAGTACCAGTGCGATATGCAGAGGTAGATGAGGTCCTTGATGTTGATGCCGTCGTTTTCTTCTTCAAAATCGGCGCCATGCGCACGCGACGACGCTTCGTATGTTGATGTTGACATGTCTTGTACTTTCGGAATCGGGTTATTTGAAGATAATCACGCCGAGAGAGGCGAGGAATGAGGCGATTGAAATCCAGAACGACGGCGACTGCATCGCGTTGCCGTTGACTGTGGTCGAGCGCAGGCGCATCTTGTTGGGCTCTACATATATTATGTCGTCCTGCTGGAGGTAGAAGGCCGGCGACGAGAAGGTCTGCGCGGCGTTGGTGAAGTCGAGTTCGTAGGTGTGCATCATCCCGTTTTCGGCACGGTAGACTTTCACATTGGTGCGCATGCCCGAGAGAGCCACGTCGCCGCACGACGATATGGCGTCGAGCACCGTGAAGTTGTCGCGCGTGATGTGGATGCGGCCCGGCTTGTTTACGTCGCCGAGAATCGACACTTCAAGATTGATGAACTCTACCGTCACCACGGCATCGTTGGCCAGGTTGCGCGAGCGTATCTCGTTCTGAATATAGTCGGTGAGCTGGGCGCGGGTGAGTCCGGCGGCGTGAATCGAGCCGAGCACCGGAAACTCGATGTTGCCCTGCCGGTCGATGGTGTAGGCCAGAAGGCCCTCCGACGCGTTCGAGATATTGTTGGCGTTGCCGGAGGCACGGTAGGCCATGCGCACCTGCGTGTAGGGCTTGTTGAAAAGGATTACCAGCTGCGGGTCGCGGCTGTTGACAAAAATCGAAACCTTGTCGCCCGGACGCAGTATCAGTTCCTTTTGCTGCGCTATCGGCGTGGCCGACCCGCTGTATGTGTCCTGGAAATATACTATGTCCTTGGGGGTGGAGCACGACGACAGCGCGCCTATGGCACACGCTGCTATAAAGAGTAGTTTCACTAACGGTTTCATTCCAATCAGGTTTGTTGAGGGATTGTCGTCCCTATGTTTTTTACGTTTGGCCGGCCTTATGCATTTTTATGCTTGTCCGACGGCAATGTTTTGAAATTCAAACGATTATGCCGTGGGCTTTTGTCTTGCTCACGGGCTGCCCCCCATTCGGGCGACAAATTGCAGGGCAAAGTTAATAATAATATTTTAAATTGCTTATAAAAATTTAACAAAAAATCCCCCCGCCACCCCTCATTTACACATCAGAACAGGAGGACAGGAGATTTTTTGCGTCAATGTCCGCCAATGAGCCATCAACCATAAATTAATGATTCATTCACGATTATTCGCGCAAAAAATCTCCTGTCCTCCTGTTCTTCTGTCTGTTATCGTCAGTTTACGCGCACTTTTTTCGTTTCCGTGCCGCAGCGGCGGATATAGATGCCTGCCGCAGGCGTTGTCACGCGTATGCCTTGCAGATTGTAATATTCGGCCTCGCCATCGGCTGCGGCCTCGGGAGAAATCACCGACGCCGGGTCATAGTCGAGGTGAAGGCGGGCCACCATCTTGTCGGCGAGGCTTTCGCCCGAGTCTCCGCTCCACACATAGGCCGAGTTGCCCGAGCCCGGGAAGTTGTAGCGGCAGTTGTAGATTGTGATAATCTTGGTGTCGACGTCGTAATACGAGTTGTCGTAGAATTTCGGGTACGTCTCTATCCATTCTCTGTCGTAGCCAAGCATGTCGAAGAAACCTTCGAGGTTGAACAGCAACAGCGGATAGCCCATGTGCTGATAGCCGCTGAACACGTTGGGGAATACCTTCACAAAGTCGTGGTCGGCCATCGACAGCACGATGTAGCCCTCCTCGCCGGCAAAGGTGCTTTCCTCAGCCATGTAGGGCGACACGATGCGCAGCAGGCTCTCGTCGTCGGCAGCGCGCTCCACCTCTACGGCCCAGGGGGTGTCGGCCGGGGTGCCGGTCGACGAGGTGAGCCAACCGTCCTCAAAGAGGGCTGTGGTGAAATGCTCCCACTCGTGGGCGTCCATGTCCACGGCCTCGCCTTTCTTGTATATCACGTGGCGGAAAGCCAGCATCCAGTAGCCCACTTCCTCTTCTGTGGCGGGGTCGGCAATGGCCCATACGTCGGAGGCCGGGAAGGTGACGCGGCGTCCGGTCACCTCGCCCACGGTCGCAGTCTTGGTCGGCGACGCACCGTTGTCGTCGAAGCCGTCTTTAATATAGAAATACTGCACGTCGCCGTATTTGTCCTCGCCAAGGTTCTGCATCGAGTTTATGGTGAGCGTGCGGGCCTCGGGGTCGAGATAGGCCTTTACCGTGAAGTCGAGGCCGGGGCCGGTGCGCCCGCTCATGTCCAGCTCGCCCTTGCGGAGGTCGCTTACGGTGAATGTGAGCGACAGCGACATGTCTGTGCTAAGGCCTTCCTCATAGAGTTCCCACACATATGTTCCGGCAAATTCCTCGATGGCTTCGAGCGCGACGGGGTCGGTAAACACCTTTCCGGCCTGCTCGATGGCCACCGGAGCAAACGCCGGGCCTTCGGCTGCGCCCACTGCAAAGCCCGTGACATTGAGGTTGTCGCCCTCGGCTATCCCCGCCATGCCAAAAAGGTTGGTGAGCGCCACAGCCGAGCCATCGGGGCAGGTGATTGTGGCATCAGTGCCCGACAGGGCCGATATGGCCGCGTTTTCAAGTGTAATGTAGTGGTTCATCAGGCTTTCGAGATTGGCCGCCGACTGCATCGGAGCGGCTTTCACGGCCTCGCCTTGCGACACCTCGCCTATCGAGGTGGGCACAATCTGCACCTGGCCGTTGATTTCGGTCACGCGGCCCTCCATGCGCTTTATCATATCGCCGTTGGAAAGCGTGCCCACTGGCAGGTTGAATGTATTTACAAGCATCGTGTACATTCCCCCGCAGGTCAGGAAGATATACCGGCCGCTATGATACACGGCGGTCATCGGAGCCTTGACAAGCACCGAGGTGCCCGCCTTGTCGGCAAGCGCGGAGAAATCAGTCAGGAACTCCGGAACCGAGGCTTCAAACACGGCCACGTCCGACTGCGCGTCATCCTTTAAGGCTATGGCCTTCACCGTCGCGCTCTCCCATATCTCAACCGGGGCCGAATACAACGGCGATTGAGCCGACGGCTCGCTGCCGTCGAGCGTGTAGCGTATCTCGGCGCCCTCGGTGGCGCATGTCATCTCGATTGTGAAATTGTAGTCATTCTCTACAAGTGCCATCGCCGGCTTTGCCACAGCCGAGGCTTCGCCCGCGCTGTAAGTAATCGTCATTTTGGAAATGCGCACATTGCCCGACTCTGCCATGTTCTGAAACTTTACGGCAGAGGCCGAGCCCGTCCACGTCGCGCTGCCCGCGCCCGGCGTCAGCAGTCCCGAGTCGGCGGTGACATTGTCGGCCGTGAAATCATAGTTGCCGCCTGCCGTTACAAACGATATGTCCGTCATGGTCCCGGCCGAAAGGCTCACCGTGAGCGTGTTTCCGCAGAAAAGGCGCACACATTCATCCGCCTCAAAATAGGCCGCGTCGCGGAAGCCGTCGCCCTCGGCAAACATAAGGCTCACATCGTCGTTCACCTTCACCGAAAGCACATCGTCGCCGTTTTCATAGCCAAGTTCGCTGAACACCACGGTAGCCGTCTCCGCATAGAGCGGCATGGCCATTGCGGCGGTCAGCACACTGAGTAGTAGTTTCTTCATAAGACAAAAAATAAAATTATAAATTGATGGTTATGTGTTCCGGCGCAAAAATAAGTATAAAATAATCATTATGCAACATATTTTAAGAAATAATATCATTTTGCGAACAATTCTCCATCTTTTCCCTCCAAAATGCCTATATCAATTAGGAACACATGCCTCCGGCTTGTGCCGCCCCTTTCCACGGCCATTCACGAAAAAATCCTGTTCTACTGTTCTCCTGTCTAAAAAAATTTGCATTTTATGGTTAAAAACTATTGACAAAAACACATTTATGTTGTATCTTTGCAATATTAAAACCGAAATCTAAATCTTATGCTTCTTGACCAACACAACAGCGATGTGGCCGCGTGCCATAATCTGCGCTACTTCGACGCCCCGCCCGGCGTGCAGCCTGTGGCGGCCCCGCAGGCGGTTGCCGACCGCCCGATGCGCATGTTCTGCGAGTTCGACACCGACGGCTACTCTTTCATAGCCGCCGACGGCCTCGCGCTTGTGCTGTTCCGGCCAATCGGCCGCGACGTGCGCCGGGTATGCACCCTGCCCGACGAGCCCCTGCGCGCTCTATTTATTAATAATTTTGTGAAAGTCACCACCTAGAAAGTCTACTTC
>CANRZQ010000080.1 GCA_947644475.1 uncultured Muribaculaceae bacterium | reverse complement strand
TGGCGGCGCCACGGGTAATTTCAACGCCCACCGGGCTGCTTATCCCAATGTGGACTGGCCTGCGTTTGCCCGCAAGTTCCTCAGCGAGAAACTTGGCATAGAGCGCGAGGAGTACACCACTCAAATTTCCAATTACGATAATCTGGCCGCGCTTTTCGACGCCCTGCGCCGCATCAACACGATAATCCTCGACCTCGACCGCGATATGTGGATGTATATCTCGATGGACTATTTCAAGCAGAAAATCAAGGCCGGCGAGGTAGGCTCATCGGCCATGCCGCATAAGGTGAACCCTATCGACTATGAGAACTCGGAAGGCAACCTCGGCATTGCCAACGCCCTGCTCGGCCATCTGAGCCAGAAACTGCCTGTGTCGCGTCTGCAACGCGACCTTACGGACTCGACCGTGCTCCGCAATGTGGGCATGCCCCTGGCCCACGGCCTCATTGCCATTGCCTCCACACGCAAGGGACTCGACAAACTTCTGCTCAACCGTACGGCTATCGACGCCGACCTTGAAGCCATGTGGAGCGTTGTGGCCGAGGGCATCCAGACGATCCTCCGCCGTGAGGGATACCCCAACCCCTACGAGGCTCTCAAAGCCCTCACACGTGTAAACACGGGCGTGACACGCGAGAGCATCGCCGCATTTATCGACAGCCTCGAAGTGTCGGATGCCGTGCGTGCCGAACTCCACGCTCTCTCGCCCCAGACTTATACTGGATACTAACGATAAAGTATAAACTATAAAAACTACCACCACCGGATAATGAGAAAATGGCGAATTGACGACAGTGCCGAACTTTACAATATTAAAGGCTGGGGCCGAAACTATTTCTCGATAAACGATAGCGGACATGTCACGGTTTGTCCCCGTGAGGGTTGCGCGCACGTCGATCTCAAAGAGATTATAGACGAACTTCAACTGCGCGACATCACCGCTCCCGTGCTTCTTCGCTTCCCCGACATACTCGACAACCGCATCGAAAAAATATCGCATTGCTTCGAGCGCGCTGCCGAGGAATACGACTACAAAGCCCGCAATTTTTTGATTTATCCTATAAAGGTGAATCAGATGCGGCAGGTAGTGGAGGAAATAGTGACCTACGGAAAAAAATTCAATATCGGCCTCGAAGCCGGGTCAAAGCCCGAACTTCATGCCGTGCTCGCCACTAATATTTCCGAGAACGCCCTCATAATCTGCAACGGATACAAGGACGCAAGTTACATTGAACTTGCCCTGCTGGCGCAGAAGATGGGCCGCAACATCTTCCTGGTGGTGGAGAAACTCAATGAGCTGCAACTTATAGCCGAGATTTCGAAACGGCTTAAACTGCGCCCAAATATCGGCATACGTATCAAACTGTCGAGCACCGGGGCCGGAAAATGGGCCGAGTCGGGAGGCGACTCATCGAAATTCGGCCTGAATTCGTCGGAATTGCTCGAGGCCATAGCGTTCTTGCAGAAGCAGAATCTTGTCGACTGCCTCAAACTCATACACTTCCATATCGGAAGCCAGATTACCAAGATACGCCTTATAAAGAACGCCTTGCGCGAGGCCATGCAGTTCTATGTGCAACTCTCGCAGATGGGCTTCGACATCGACTTTGTCGACATCGGCGGCGGCCTTGGCGTTGATTACGACGGCAGCCGGTCGTCGGCGTCGGAAAGTTCGATGAACTATTCCATCCAGGAGTATGCCAACGATGCCGTGTCGTCGCTTGTCGACGTGTGCGTAAAGAACGGCCTCAAACAGCCTAACATCATCACCGAAAGCGGACGCTCGCTGTCGGCCCACCATTCCATACTCATTTTCGAGGCCCTCGAGACCACATCGCTGCCTTCGTGGCGCGACAGCGAGGAACTCCCCGAAGATGCCCACGAACTTGCCGTGGAACTTTACGACATATGGGACAAACTTTCGGCTCCGAGAATATTCGAGTCGTGGCACGACGCCTTGCAGATACGCGAGGAGGCTCTCGACCGCTTCTCGCTCGGCATGCTCGACCTGCGCACGCGCGCCCAGATTGAGAAACTGTTCTGGAGCGTGGCCCGCGAGGTGGGCGATATAGCCTCGTCGATGAAGCACGCCCCCGAGGAGTTCCGCAAGATCTCGCGCATGGTGCCCGACAAATATTTCTGCAACTTCTCCCTTTTCCAGTCGCTTCCCGACGCATGGTCGATAGATCAGATTTTCCCGATAATGCCTATCTCGCGCCTCGACGAGAAGCCCACGCGCACCTGCACTATCCAGGACATTACGTGCGACTCTGACGGCAAGATAGCCCATTTCATATCCACGCCCGATGTGGTGTCGTCGTCGCTGCCGGTGCACACTGTGCGCCCCAACGAGCCTTATTATATCGGCGTGTTCCTCGTGGGAGCCTATCAGGAGATACTGGGCGACATGCACAACCTTTTCGGCGACACCAACGTGGTGCATGTGCGTGTCGACAAGGACGGATACACCATCGACCAGACCATCGAAGGCGAGCGCGTGTCCGACGTGCTGGAATACGTCCAGTTCAATCCCAAGCGGCTTGTGCGCAACGTGGAGATGTGGGTCACCGCATCCATGAAGCAGGGCAAGATTTCGCCCGAGGAAGGCCGCGACTTCCTGTCGACCTACAAGTCGGGACTGTTCGGCTATACGTATCTTGAAAAGTAATGCAGGAACACAAGCCTCCGGCTTGTGAGTAGAATCCACAAGCCGGAGGCTTGTGTTCCTAAACTGTTTGTCTATGCGTTATTTCATGCAGTTGCAATATTGCGGGGCGCCGTATGTGGGCTGGCAGATACAGCCCAACGGGCCTACGGTGCAGGGTGTGCTTGAAGATGCCCTGGGCAAACTGCTGCGCGAGAAAATAGGCGTGACAGGGGCCGGACGCACCGATACTGGCGTCAACGCCCGGTGCATGGTGGCGCATTTCGATACCGGCGAGCCTCTGCCGGCCGATATCGTGCGCAGGCTCAACGCCATGGTGGGCCGCGACATAGCCGTGGAGCGCATTTGGCCTGTGGCCGACGACGCACATGCGCGTTTCGACGCCACCGAGCGCACCTACCGCTATTATGTGACTACTGAAAAGACAGCCTTCTTCCATCGCCTGTGCTGGCAGGCTCCGGCCGGCCTCGATTTCGAGGCCATGAACCGCGCGGCCGCTTTGCTCATTGGGCGGCGCGACTTCACCTCTTTCTCTAAACTGCACACACAAGTAAAGACCAACATCTGCGACCTGCGCGTGGCCCGCTGGGTGGAAGAACGCCCCGGGCTATGGTACTTTGAAATCACAGCCGACCGCTTTCTGCGCAACATGGTGCGCGCCGTGGTGGGCACCCTTGTCGACGTGGGCCGCGGCAAGATGGCACCCGAGGCCGTCATCGCCATCCTCGACCGCCTCGACCGCTGCGCCGCCGGCACCTCCATGCCCGCCCACGCCCTCTATCTCTGGGAAGTGAAGTATTAATCGACCTAAATCGAGATATATCGAATTATCTCGAAATAAATCGATTTATTTCGAATTAAATCGTAATTAATCAACCCTTAAATCCTACACGCCATGCCTGTAAAAATAAATTCCACATCAGGCTATCTCTATCTTGATTCATGGGTGTTATCCTCAATCCTCCATCTGGGCACGATAGATTTTTGCAACAAATTTCTTAATAATGCCAACGACCCGGGCGGACGCCAATATGCGCAGATGACACAGGCAGCCCGCTCGGCCCCCGCTAATATAGCCGAAGGCTCATCACGAAGAGACACCTCAAAGGAAACATTCATGAAACTGACAGATGTTGCGCGAGCAACAATAAGCGAACTGGCATACGATTATCTTTCCATAATACTTTCTGAAAATCAAGTGCCTTGGGAGATGACAAACCCGAATTGGCGTCAAATTCATGATCTGCGCCTCGCAAGCCCCAGGTATTCGCATAATCTCATGCACGATGTAGGCGTGCACATCTTGTCACAAAAGAAATTGTTCGACCCATGGCTGCAATCCAACGACAAGATGGTAGTTGCAAATGCCATGCTCATTATTTGCGGACGCATTGGCAAGATGATACGCAAGCAACTTGAACAAAATTTGTCTGAATTCAGCCAAATGGGAGGGTTTACTGAGAATCTTACCACCTTGCGTATCGAGACATTGAAAGACAATGCCAGAAAGGAAGGCTCTCCCTCATGCCCAAAATGCGGCAAGCCCATGCTGAAACGCACGGCAAAAAAAGGACAAAATGCAGGTTCCCAATTTTGGAGTTGCAGCGATTATCCGAATTGCCACGGCACGCGTCCCCTCTCGACCTAATTCGATTTCTCTCGACTTAATTCGACTTATCTCGAGATAAATCGATTTATTTCGAATTATATCGATTTAAATCGAGAGAGGTCGAGGCTTTTTAGTACCAGGTGACGCCGTTGCGGGAGTTGGAGCGTTTGTCGTATTTGAAGTCGGAGAGGAGGGATGATTTTACGGCAATGTGGAAGTTGTAACTTTTGTAGGGGCCTACGGGCACGAAGGATGCTGTCATGGTGAAGCAGTGGAGGTCGCGCGAGATGTTGCAGTTCATGTAGGCCAGTTTGTGTGTGTCGAAGTTGTATGACGCCGAGAATGAGAAGTTCCAGTTGGCAGTGGGGCGGAGGTTGCCGGAGAAACTGAGGTTTTGGGTGATACGGCTGTCGTATTCCATCTTTTGCTTGTTGAACGAGCCGTAGCCGTAGTTGATGGAGTAGTTCACGGACAGGCTCCAGGGCACGTTCCAGCGGACGTAGCCCTCGGGGGTGAGTTCCTGGTCGGCGGGCTGGTCGTCGTCGTTGCGGCGTGAGCCTTGGGAGCGCGAGGGGTTGCCGTCGTCGGGCGTGTTATTGTTGTCTTTGTTTTTGTCTTTGTCCTTCTTTTTCTTGAAGGTGTCGTTGTTGAAGGTGTAGCTGAACGATGTGCCTGTGGAGCGGAGGCGTCCGAAGCCTTTGCCGGATGCGATGCGGAGTTTGTTGACGCGCACGGGCGAGCCGTAGGAGTTGAGGGCGTAGGTGTAGACGTCCCAGGTGGCGTTGAGGTTGAGGTTGAAGCCTTTGGTGAGGCGCAGCAGCAGGGATGTGTTGATGTCGGAGAAGCGCAGGGAGTCGGCCGCGAAGTTGTAACTTTGCGATATGGATAGGTTTTCGATGAGCGATATTTTCTTTTCGCCTGTGGAGTCGGCGTCGGATTTTACTTTCATCTCGAGGTTGTTGGCAAGGGAGAGGGACACCGACCCGTTTTTGCCTTGCCCGGGCACGCCGAACAGCGAGTTGGGGAACATCGAGTAGGTGTGTTTCTGGCGGGTGCCGTCGGCCATGGGCCGCTCGTAAGAGCCGTAGTAGCCGAAGAAGGGCGAGCCGAAGTCGGGCGAGGCCGAGAACGACACTGTGGGAGTGAGCACGTGGCGTATCATCTTCACTTTGTCGCCGAGGAAGGGGAGAGGCTGATAGAAGCCGTAGACTTTGGTGTCGAGCGAGAGGGATGCCTGGAAGTCCCACACGTTGTAGAAATTGTAGGTGGTGTCGCACACCTCGATGCCCCGCACTTCGTCCCATTGGCGGCGCACCTTGGAGGTGTACATGCGGTCGTTGAAGCGGATGTCGGGGGTGATGTTGATGTATTTGAATACGTTGAAGGTGGCCGAGATGGGCAGCGAGTGCTTCATGCCGTTGCGCCAGTCCTTAATGAGCGATTTTTTGAAGAATTCGTTTTGCTTGGCTGTGAGCGAGTTCTGGAACTGGCCGTTATATGATATTTTGATTTTTTCGTACCAGCGTTCGTCGCCTGATGCTTTCTTGCGCTTGAAGGGGTAGAGCTGGCTCATGGACACGGTGATGTTGGGGAACGACACGGCCAGGGTGGAGTCTTGTGTGCGCTGGGCTATGTTCATGGTGGTGGACAGCGACCATTTCGAGTTGGGGAAACGGTAGGTCATGTTCACGGTCGAACTCTTGGTGTTTTCGGTGAATGCGTTTGAGTAGTAGGAGTTGAGGTCGTTTCGGGTGTAGCCCGATGTGGTGAAGTTGACGGAGGCCGAGAGGTTCATGTTTGGGTTGGCCTTTGAGTCCTGTGAGTGGCTCCATACGATCTGGAAGTTGGTCTGCGCGGAGTAGTCGGGGCTTCCTTTGTCGCCGTAGATTGATTTGAGGTAGGAGATGTTGAACGAGCCGTTGTAGCGGTAGCGTTTCACGTATGACGACTGCGCGCGCAGGCCCCAGGAGCCTTTTGTGTATATTTCGCCGGTGAGGGCGAGATCCATGTTGTCGGATATGGCGAAGTAGTAGCCGCCGTCGCGGAGGTAGAATCCGCGCTGGTAGTCGTCGCCGAAGGTTGGCACGATTACGCCCGAGGAGTAGCTGTCGGTGAACGGGAAGAATCCGAATGGCACGGCCAGGGGCAGGGGCAGGCCGGCGAGCACCATGTAGGCCGGGCCCATGACGATGTTCTTGCCGGGGCGCACCTTGGCTTTTGTCAGCTGGAAGTAGAAGTGGGGGCAGTCGTGGTCGTCGCAGGTGGTGTATCGTCCGTCGCGGATGTAGAAGTCTTCGTTGTCGTCGCGCTTGGTGGTGCCGCCGGTGAGGTATCCTTCGCCCTGCTGGGTCACGACGTTGGTGATGAAGCCTTTTTTCGACTTGAAGTTGTAGCGCATTGTGGCGGCCTCGTAGTCGGTGCCGCTTTCGTTGAATATGGGCTTGCCGGTGACGTCGCCGAGAGAGTCGGTGGTGCCGACAGCATATACGGTGTTGTTGCGCAGGTCCATGTCGATATTGTCGGCGTCGAGTTTGATGTCGCCGTAAGACACGGAACTTTGGCCGAACATCATTGCCGAATCGCGGCGTATGACAATCATAGAGTCTTTGGCGGAGAATTCGACGGCTGCGTCAAGGTCGACTTTTTGGCGGACTATCCGGCTTGGCTTTGGCGCGGATGCCGAGTCGGCAGCCACGGAGTCGGGGGCGGCCACGGACGAGAGGAGAGAGTCGGGCAGGGACACCGGGGCGGGGAGATCGGGAGATGTAGCCTCAATGGAGTCGGCATCGATGCCGCGGGGTGCGGCGAGCGAGTCGATATATGCTCTTATGGGGTCGTCGGAGGCGATGGGTATGGAGTCGGGGCCGGGACGGTAGGCGGCATTGTTTCTCACCGCGGCTCGTCCGGCTCCGCAAGATGCAAAGCCTGCGGTCATTGCCAGGGCAATGATCGCGGCCATGATGTATATTGTTATCTTTCTCAAATGCGGCTCGTTAGCGGATTAGATGCGGAGAGCGACGGCGCGCTCTGTCGAAATAACTCGCAAAGGTACAAAATAAAATCATTATAGTGCCGCAAATAAACGTTAAAAGTGGCGCAAGGATGAAAAACTGTCGGGAAAAGCAGTTTTTTTGGGTATTATATGCTGATTGTCACGGCGGTGATGTTGTCGTGGCCTCCGGCGTCGTTGGCGAGGGCAACGAGTGCAGGAGCCAGGGCGGTGCGTGCGATGCCGGGGTCGTTTATGGCGGCGAGGATGCCGGTGGATATTATTTCGTCGTAAAGCCCGTCGGAGCAGAGCACTATGGTGTCGCCGGGGGCTATATTTGTCTGTGCCGTGAAAATGTAGCCGCTTCCGGCGTCGATGCGTGAGATGCCGATGGCGCGGTCGATGCGGTTGCGTCCGGGGTGGTGCATTGCCTCTGCCTCGGTGATAAGGCCGGCGTCGAGGTATCGCCCGATTGGCGAGTGGTCGCGGGTGAGTTTGGTGATTCCGTCGGCGTTGGCGATGTAGACGCGTGTGTCGCCTATGTGTGCTGTCGAGAGGGTCATGCTTTCGGTGTCGAGGAGCACGGCGGAAGCCACGCATGCCATGTCGCCGAATCGGAATGATGTGTTTTTGTAGTCGACGACATAGTTGTTGGCCTCGGTCAGCGCCTCGGTGAGTGCCTCGCCGTCGAGGGTTCCTTTGATTTCGAGCCGGGCTTGGAGGCCGCTCAGGAGGGAGTCGGCAGTGAGTTGGGCGCAGACGTCGCCTGCCTCGTGTCCTCCGCAGCCGTCGATTACGGCTGCTGCGAGAAATCGTGGCGATATTTGCACGGCAAAATGGCGGTCTTCGTTTTTAAGGCGTCGGCGGCCGGTGTCGGTGGCGGAAGAGAGAATCATTTTACGCAGGGATAAGTTATAAAGGGTTAGTTATAAGATGTTTTTGTTGGAGTATATCAAACTATAATTGTTTAATGGGGGGGGGGTAATTCTTTATTCTTATTTTCGGGGTCGCTGTCGTTGAGGCCGATGAGGAACTGGACGATTGAGGTGCCTTCGGGGAGGGCGAGTTTTCGCCGGAGGCGGTATCGGGCCGTCTCGACGCCGCGTACGGTGAGGTTTGTGAATCCGGCGATTTCCTTGGTGGAGAGGTTGAGGCGGAGCAGGGCGCAGAATTTGAGGTCGCCGGGGGTGAGGGCGGGGTAGCGGGTTCGGAGGTTGCGGAAGAAATGCTCGTGGATAAGGTCGAAGTTGCGCTCGAATACCGACCAGAACTCGCGGCTGTTGGTGTTTTCCGACTCGATTTTGCGCAGCATTTCCGTGGCCAGGCGTGTGTCGGAGCCGTAGGAGTGGCGGCGGTCGTTGAGCGACTGCCGGAGCGATTCTATTACCTGTTGCTTTGATGTGACGTTAAGGGCCATGGAGGCCAGTTCCTTGCTTTTGGACGTGAGTTCCGATTCGAGAAGGCGCGCTTTTTGTTCGGCAATGATGCGTTGCTGCTCGATCATCAGGGCTTGCTGCTCGGCATGGCGGGCGTCGAATTCCAGTTTCTGGTGGCGCAGCCTGTATTTTACCCTGATGTGTGAGAAGGCAAGTCCGGCTCCTATGATGGCCATGATATAAAGCAGGATAGCCCACCAGCGCAGGGGCAGGGGAGTGGGCACGCGGAATTTGTATGTGATGGAGTTGGCAGTGCCGAAAGTGTCGTCTTCGGCACGGGCAATGAGGGTGTATTCGCCCGGCCGCAGGCTTATGTAGGTTATTTCGGGCTCGTCGGTAATCCTTACCGATGAGTCGCCGCGGTGGATGAGCGTGAAGTAGAATCGAGTGGGGACGCCGTCGAATGTCGGGTATGAGAGCCGGAAGCGGATGGTGTTGCCGGTCTCGGTGATTTTATCCGGGGCGAGGGGGTAGTAAATTGTAGAGTCGTTGGATTGGCTTTCCACGCGGGCCAATGCCAAGGCGGGGCGTTTGAGGCTCAGGTGGCTTTTAGCCTCGCGCGCCACTGATGCCACTGTGCCATTGAGCGCCAGATATGAAGTGCCGTCGGCGTCGACGAATACATTGCCGTTGGAGCGGTTGTTTCGCCGCGGGAATAATGCGACGGGCACGGAGAAGCGCGAGCGGAAGTGGGCGCCGGAATATTCGGCGAGGGTGTATGAGTCGTAGGCCGCGAGCCATATGAGAGTGTCGTTAACGGCAGTGGCCGAGCATATGTTTTTGATATGGGGGAGGTCGGTGTTGATGGGGTGGGCTGAGGAGAAAGTGGAGTTTTGACGGTCGAACACGTAGAGAGAGTCGCCGTCGGTGAAAACAGTCTCGCCTGTGATTGTCATCAGGGAATAATCCCGTTGGCGGCTTGTGGGTGCCAGGGAAGGGAAGTATTTTTGTGAGTCGACGCTTGCGAGGTTGTCCGACAGGCGGATTTTGATGATTCCGCGGTTGATGTGGGCGCACCATATGTTTCCGTATGCGTCGATAGACACGTTGCGCACGGGGGCGCCGAAGCCGGCGATTTCATGGCTGAACTTCCATCCGCCGGCAGGCGACAGGGTGAATACTCGCAGGGAGTAGTATGAACTTTGCACCAGGATGTCTTGTCCGTTGACGCGTCCGCGGGCAATGTCGGTGGAGTTGTCGGGATATATGGTTTCGTGTCCGTTGCGGTCATAAATGTAGGTGTTGATGTTGTTTGCCACGAAAGTGGTGCCGTCGAAAGTCGATATGTCCCAGTTTTGGCTTCTCAGTCCCGGATGCTCCGAGAGCAGTCCCGTGTTGCTGTCGAGGCGGAAGAAGCCTTGGTTTGCGGCAAAGCAAAGGTCGCCGCCTATGCGGCCGATTCCGTAGACCATGCCCAGGCGCGGGTCGGTCTTTCCGGCGGTGAGCATTTTTACGGGCGAGCCGTGGTGTATTAACGCGATTCCGTCGTCGAGCGATGCCCATATGTTGTCGTTGTCGTCGGCGTAAAGGCCGAGCACCGAATTGTTGTTCAGCCCGCAGTCCATGTCATAATGGT
>CANRZQ010000079.1 GCA_947644475.1 uncultured Muribaculaceae bacterium | reverse complement strand
GCATGTCGGCTACGCCTCCATACGGGGTTAACCAAGGAGCCACGGCTTCGCCGTGTTTCGGAAAAGTATAAGGTATAAGTGATAAAGTATAAGTGACAAGGTAGTTTATCACTTGTCACTTATACTTTATACTTGTTTTAGCGGAGGAAGCGGGGGGCGAGGAGGAAGATGCCGAAGGAGATGCCTACGTTCCAGTTGCGGGCTGGGGAGGAGGCGTAGTTGCAGTAGGCGGAGACGGTGGCGAAGGGGAATTTGTAGGCCACGTTGAGTTCGCCGAAGAATTCGGGGCTGTCGAGCCAGCGGTTGGAATAGCGGGCGCGGTATGAGCCGTCTTCGGCAAGGATGCTGCGCATGGGCACGAAGCCGTGGAGCGACAGCCGCGCCGAGAGGTTGTCGTTGTAGCGGTAGACGGGCACTATGCCGGCGGCGACGAACGAGTTGGCGCGGAACGCGGGGTTGAAGGCGTTGTTGCTCGACGGCGTGGGCAGATATGCCGGGGCGGCGACCACAGAGGCCGAGTAGTTGGGGAGCAGTTTGCGTGTGGAGAGCATGATGTCGCTCTCGATGCCGATTGAGAAATGCGGCGATGTGGCAAAATAGTTTCGCGTGCGGCTTTCGAGCTGGAGCCAGCGGGTGTCGCCGTGCTCGCGTGTCTGCACGGTGTTGCCGGGGGTGTAGCGGTAGCGTCCGGTGATGCCCATGGCTGCTATGTCGTAGGAATGGCCGCGGGTGGGGTAGTTGATGTCGTCGAGTGTCGATGAGGTGTAGCGCACGAATGCTTCCCAGAGATTGAGGCGCGTGGCGTCGCGCGTGTCCACCACGTCGGGCATAAGGTTGGCGCCATAGTAGGTGTCGAACAGGTGTCCGAATCCCACGCCGGCGTCGAGCCGTCCGCCCGAGCCTATGGCAAAGGCCCATTTGGCGCGTCCGAAATACTCGTGGTTGAGGATAAACGACGGGGCCTTGTCCTCAAAGAACAGTTTGTCGTCCTGATAGTATTTGTGGCGGAACACCACGCCCTGCAACTCAATGGCCGAGGGGGTGCGTGTGCGCAGATAGAGGCGTGTCGACAGGTCGGCGCCCATGTAACTTTGGCCTATCCATGCGCCGAGCGAGGCGGCAACCGAACTGAAACTGAGCGTTGAATAGCCGGCCGAGAGGTAGACGTAACTCGATGTGGACGAGGTGACGTATCCGCCGAACCCGACGCGGAAATTGTCCTTGATAGAGGCTTTGAGGTCGAGGGCAAAAAGGCCGGTGGTGTCGTTGTAAGTCGACTGCGGATGGAAGTCGCGCAGACGGCCCGGGGAGATGGCGCGGTAGAACGACGAGCGGGCGCGGGCTATGCCGAAGGTGTCGGCCTCGTGGCTTCCCGAGCCGGTGAAGAGATAGCGCAGATAGCGGTTCTGCTGGCGGGTGCCGCCGGTGACGGATATGCTGTCGAAGCGGACATACGGCGACTGCGACTTGAACACGGCGCGGCGCAATTCGCGCGCTTCTTTTGGCACGCGTGTGTGGACGCGGCTCTTTATCGAGTCCATCATGGCCATGGCATGGTCGTAGCCTATCTTGTAGATTTGCTGAGCCTTGGGGAAATCGAGCAGGCTGAACTGGTCGAGGTTGATGCGCATCTTTATGCCCTGGTCGGCCGGAAGGTCGTAGTTGTTGTTCTGAATCACAAGATTCTCAATCTGGGCCATGAGCGAGGTCTGCGGCCCTGACGAACTTGCGCTCACGTCCACGCCCAGCATTATCGATGGGGCGAAATCCTCGCGCATCACGTCGACGGGGAAATTGTCGTAGATTCCGCCGTCGTAGAGCAGCATCGAGTCGATTCGTGTGGGCTGGAACACCACCGGGAAACTCATCGACGCGCGTATGGCGTCGCCAAGCCGCCCTGAGCGGAGCACAACCTTGTGCTTGGCCTCGCAGTCGGAGGCCACGCAGCGGAATGGCACGAAAAGACGGTCGAAGTCGCCGCCGCATTGCGCCGTGTACCCCGAAAACAGTTCCATGAAGGCAAACGACATGGGCATTGGCGAGATCAGCGATGCCGGCACGGCCGACTTTGCGGCCCGGATAGAGTCGCGTTTCGACGAGATTGGCACCGACAGCATAACCGGCGAGGGAGGCTCGGTGGCGAAATAGTAGATATAGTCGGGGTCGATTTGCCCTGTCGACCAGTATCCGAACTCTTTCGAGAGAAGGAGCTGCATCATCTCGTCGGGGGTGTAGCCGGCGGCGTAGAGGCCGCCTACGATGGCGCCCATCGATGTGCCGGTGATGTAGTCGATGGGAATGTCGTTTTCTTCCAGGGCCTTGATCACGCCGATGTGGGCGATGCCTTTCGAGCCGCCGCCGCTCAGCACCAGCCCCACCGACTGGCTGTCGGGCGAGGCTTGCGCCGGGGTGTATGCAATGGCCATCGCCGCCGCCGCGGCCGCCGCCAATATCCGTCTCATAGGTTAAATAGTTGAAGGTGGAAAATTTCGATATAAATCGATATATTTCGAGATAAATCGAATTATCTCGAATTAAATCGAATTTAGCCGATTTAATTCGATAACAATTTTTGGCGCGTTTAGTTTGGCTCGGTGATGAAAGAATCCTTGAATCCGAGGAAATAGAGGATGCCGTCGATGCCGATAGTGGATATCGACTGGCGGGCAGTCTCCTTCACTTTGGGCTTGGCGTGGAAGGCGATGCCGAGTCCGGCGGTGCCGAGCATGGGCAGGTCGTTGGCGCCGTCGCCCACGGCGATGGTCTGGGCTATGTTGATGTTTTCAACCTGGGCTATGATGCGCAGCAGTTCGGCCTTGCGCTTGCCGTCGACAATGTCGCCGACATATCGTCCGGTGAGGCGTCCGTTCTCGATTTCGAGTTCGTTGGCATACACATAGTCGAAGCCGAAGCGTTGTTTGAGATAATTGCCGAAATATGTGAAGCCGCCCGAAAGGATTGCCGTCTTATATCCGGCGCGTTTGAGCACCTCCATCATGCGGCCCACGCCCTCGGTGATGGGCAGGTTCTCGGCAATCTCCTGCATTACGTTCACATCGAGGCCTTTAAGCAGCGACACGCGCTGGCGGAAACTTTCGCAGAAGTCGATTTCGCCGCGCATCGCGCTTTCGGTGATGGCTTTCACGCGGTCGCCCACACCGGCGCGCATTGCCAGTTCGTCGATAACCTCCGTTTCGATAAGCGTCGAGTCCATATCGAAGCACACGAGGCGGCGGCAGCGGCGGAAGAGCGTGTCTTCCTGCAAGGATATGTCGAAATCTTCATCGGCCGAGACCTGCATGAAACGTCGCTGCATGGCCGCAACATCATGGGGCGTGCCGCGCACGGAAAATTCGACACAGGATTTCGATTTGGGCTCGTCGTCGTTGAGCGGTGCGCGGCCTGTGAGGCGGCGGATAGCATCGATATTTAGCCCTTGCTCGGCTATTTCCTTGGTGATAAGCGCGATATGCCGGGCTGTGAGTTTGCGGCCGAGAGTGGTGATAATCCAGCGGTTCTTGCCCTGGCGTCCTACCCAGTTTTCGTAGTCTTCTATCGACACGGGCGAGAAGCGAATCTGCACGTTGAGTTCCGTGGCCTTGAAGAGCAGGTCCTTCATAAGGTTGCCCGACACGTCGCCGTTGGTCTTTACGAGAAAACCGAGCGAGAGCGTGTGGTGGATGTCGGCCTGGCCGATGTCGAGGATGCCGGCATCGTATTTAGCGAGTATTTCAGTGAGGGCGCTTGTCACGCCGGGGCGGTCGGCGCCTGATATGTTGATGAGTATAAGTTCGAGCATAAGTTTGGGGAGTTTGGGAGTTGGGAGTTTGGGGAGTTTGGGAGTTTGGAAGTTGGGAAGATCTTCCACACTTCCCAACTTCCACACTTCCCAACTATTCCATTACATAAGGAAGGATAGTGTCGCGCCAAAGGACGTAGCCGGGGCCGAGGAGGTGGAGGCCGTCGTTGGTGAGATGGCGGTGCATGTGTCCGTCGGCGTCGGCGAAGCGGCTGTAAAGGTCGATCCATGTAAAGCCATCGGCTTTGGCACGGGCCGATACAAGAGCGTTGACGTCGCGTATCACCTGCTCTTTGTCGGCCATCTTCTTGTAGCGTCCGAATGAGATATTTACCGGCAGGCACGACTGCACATAGAGTTTCGTTCCGGGCATCTCGCGGCGGATTTCGCGGATAAGGCCGAGATAGGCCGAGGCCACGGAGTCGGCCGAGAGGTCGTGCGATATGTCGTTAACGCCAATCATCAGGAAAATCTTGGCGGGCTGTCCCTTTACGAGCGGACGAAGGCGCATCTTCACGCCGTCGATCACATCGGAGGATATGCCGCGGTTTTTCACGTTGGGCATGCCGAGGAGTTCGTGCCATTCGCCGCCGTTGGTGAGCGAGTTGCCGAGCATGATTATGTCGGCAGAATCGACGGGCAGAATGTCGAACAGCGATGAGCGCTGATAGTAGAACACGTCGGGACGGTATGCCTCCTGTGCCGGGGCGCAGAGCATCGACAGCAGGGCCGTGACGGCAAATGCTATTCGTTTCATTTTATTGTGTAGTTTAATTTTTTTGTCACGTTTATTTTCAGGTCGTCGAGGTCGAAGCGTCCTGTGACGACAGCGCGGGCCAGGCGGCGAGTGAGGCCGTGACGTCGGTGGTAGGCGTTGAAATCCTCACGGGCAGGGTCGAAGTCGGCATGGTAGGCCGATGTTGATGTGACGAAGCAATAGGTGAGATGCTCCACCACGGCGGCCACGGGGTCGACGGCCTGTTCTTCGAGAGCCAGCAGATTCTCGCGTTCGGGGGCTACGCACATCACGCCGCTGTCGGCGGCCCACCGGCGTATCGGAGCCACAAGATCATCGTAGCGGTTGTAAATATCGGAGAGGTCAAAATCGTGGTATGCCGTGTTGGCGCCGAGATTCTGGATAGGACGAATCTGCAACACCGATATTCTCGCGCCGTCGAAAAGTCCGGGGATGCCGGCCATTTCGGCCACGTTGAGATTGTTGAAAGTGTAGTTGATGCGCAGAAGGAAGCCGGGATGCTTTGTCTGCACACGCTTGATGGCATCGATAAGCCGCAGGAGATTGTCGAATTTCGCGCCCTGCATCAGGTATTCGTATGTTTCCCGGGTGGTGCCGTGGAGCGAGATGGTAATGCCTGTGAGGCCAGCATCGGCAAGGGCGCAGAGCCGGTCGAAGTCGAGCAGTTGGCCGTTGGTGGTGAGTTCGATGGCGGGGATGCCTTGTCGGCGGCCTTCGGCCATAAACGCCTCGAGGTCGGGCGATAGAGTGGGCTCGGCCGAGCATCCGAGTTGCAGTTTGAGAGTGCGGCGGAAAAAGGCACGGCTGATGTCAGACAGGCGTTCAGCCGTGAATTTCGGCAGTGGCCGAGGCCGGCCGTCGGGGTCGGAAAACGCGCACATTTGGCAGCGTATGTTGCAGGCCATCACCGGGTCGAGGTAAACGCCGATATAGCGCATGCCCGTCAAATGGGCGCCCAAGAGTGAAAGATATTTCACCCTCGGGCTTTTTATGGAAAGAAATTTTTTAGCGTATTTGTAAAAATTCATGTCATTGGTCTTTGCGATAAGCGTCGACGGCTTTTTTCACCGAGCCGTGGAGCAGAAGCAGGCGGCGCGCCTCGTCGTAGGGCAGGCCGAGTTCCTCGACCACCATGCGTGTGCCCCGGTCGACAAGTTTGGCGTTGGACAGTTGCATGTTCACCATCTTGTTGCCTTTCACGCGGCCCATCTGTATCATTACCGAGGTGGTGATCATGTTGCAAATCATCTTTTGCCCGGTGCCCGATTTCATGCGCGAACTGCCGGTGACGTATTCCGGCCCGACCACCATCTCGATGGGTATGTCGGCCGCTGCCGACAGGGGCGAGTCGGGGTTGGAGCAGATGGAGCCGGTGAGGATGCCGTGACGCCGACATTCTTCAAGCGCGCCTATCACATATGGCGTGGTGCCGGAGGCAGCGATGCCAATCACGGTGTCCTTGTCGTTGATGCCGAACTCTTGCAGGTCGAGCCAGCCTTGGCGTGTGTCGTCCTCGGCATTTTCCACGGGATGACGCAGGGCGTAGTCGCCGCCGGCGATGATGCCTACGACCCAGCCCGGGTCCATGCCGAAAGTGGGGGGAATTTCGGAGGCGTCGAGCACGCCGAGGCGTCCCGATGTGCCGGCTCCCATGTAGAAGATGCGACCGCCGCGGCGCATGCGCTCGACAATGGCCGTGACAAGTTTCTCAATCTGCGGTATAGCCTTTTCCACGGCAATGGCTACTTTTTTGTCCTCGTTATTGATGTCGTGAAGGAGTTCTCCTACGGATTTTTGTTCGAGGTTATCGTAAAGCGACGGTTTTTCGCTGATTTTATCAAACATAATGTGAGGAATTAAGATGTCTAACAACTATGGAAACGGATGAGGCCCGGCATGGGGCTTTGCAGGATTTGGCCCACAGCGCAGCCTGTCTGCCCGGCAGCCTCGCGGAGCACCGTGTGGAAATGGTGGGCGATGGAGCCGATGAAATTCACTTTCACGGCGCGGTGCTCGGGATATTGGCATACGTTGCGCACGAAGAATGCCCGGAACGATTCGAGCACCAGGCGGTGGATGGCCGGCTCTGTGATGTTTTCAAGCAAGAAGGGCGCGAGCGACGCGAGGAAGCGGTTGGGCGCCGGCTCCTTATATACGCGGCGTATGATGGTGAGGCGGTCGAGATTGTATTGCGAGAGGAACTTTTCGCAGATACGGGCCGGAAGCTGGTTTTTAAGCACGTCGCCTACGAGCAGTTTGCCAAGCACGGCGCCGGAGCCTTCGTCGCCGAGGATAAATCCCAGCGGCGACACGTTGGAGGCGATTTGAGAGCCGTCGTAATAGCACGAGTTGGAGCCTGTGCCCATGATGCAGGCTATGCCGGGGGCATGGCCGCAGAGGGCGCGGGCGGCGGCGAGCAGGTCGGTGTGCACTTCCACCTTGCCGGCCGGGATGTTGGCGCGGATGGCCTCGGCCACGTTGGCGCACACTTCGGGGGAGATGCACCCCGCGCCGTAGAAATATACGGCGTCGATGCCGTCGCTTTGTCCGGCGAGGAATTCGCCAAGCGCGGGCATGAGTTCGGCGGCCAACCGGGCCTTGATTTCCTCGCCGGTGAGCAACACGGCGTTGATGCCGGGCGTGAAAATTTGTTTTAATATTTCACCATTGTTTACGGCGCACCAGTCGATTTTGGTGCTTCCGCAGTCAGCAATCAGTATCATATCTTGATGTAAATTTTCTTTTTGTAAAGGATGTAGCCGAAGCACCAGTTGAACAGCACGAACAGGGCCGCGAAGCAGAACGATGCCAGGGTGGTGTTTTCGCCGCACAGGGGCACGAGGAAGTGGCGGAACACGAGGGTGTGGAGGTTGACGAAGCCGTGTTCGGCCGAGGCCATGGGTATGCGGATGAATCCGAACAGGATCGACCATACTGTGCCGAGGCAGTACATAAACAGCGGGTTCACGCCAAACGACTCGAAGAAGCGGCACCAGCGGCGATGGCCCTTGATGTCGATAATCCATATGAGCAGGCCAAGGAACGACGAGGCCAGGCCGCATGTGGTGAGCACGAATGTGGGCGACCATATTTTCTTGTTTATCGGGCAGCCGTAACTGAGCAGGAAGCCGGCGAAGGTGAGGATGGTGCCAACGATGAAAAGGCGGTTGATGCGCAGGCTGTTGTCTTTTGTCGACACGATGAGCCATCCGCAGAGGAATCCGATAAGGCAGTGGGCTATCGACGGCAGGGTCGACAACAGCCCTTCGGGGTCGAATTTCAGGCGGAGGCCGTCGATTGTGTCGGCATACATGTGGTCGGGGCCGAGCACCTTGTGGTCGACGATTGAGATGACATTGGCGTCGGAAAACTCAAATCCGTGGCCGAAAACAAGAATCAGGAAGTAAGCCGCGAGCATTACTATCACTGTCCACACCAGTTGACGGCGCGAGAGCAGGATGGCAAGCAGCGACGACACGCCGTAGCACAGCGCCAGTCGGGGCATTACCCCGAGGATGCGTATGTGGCTGAAATTGAACAGCGCGTCGGTAATCGATATGTCGGGATTGCGCAGTCCGCCGAGAATCCGGCCGAACCATGCCAGGGCGAATCCGATGAAAAATATCACCACCGTGCGGCGCAGTATCTTGGCCAGGGTGGGCCAGGTGAACGAGAAATCGTATTTGCGCAGGGAGAAGTAGGTGGACACGCCCATGATGAACATGAAGAAGGGGAAAACCAGGTCGGTGGGCGTGAGGCCGTGCCACTCGGCGTGGCGAAGCGGAGCGTAGATGTCGCTCCACGTGCCGGGATTGTTGACGAGAATCATGCCCGCGATGGTGATGCCGCGGAGTATGTCGAGGGCAAGCAGGCGGCCACCTTTATTTTTCGAGGTTGATTGTGTGGCTGTCATGTGACGTATTGTTGGTTTTGGGACGAGTTACTTGGTTGACAAGATAGACAATCGACTTGTAGGGGATGCCCGAGTTGGTCGAGAGTCCGATTTCGCATGTGCGCGAGTTGGAGTAGCCGTCGACGGCTCCGAAAGCCTCGACCTGAGAGCGGAGTTTGCGCAGGCCCCAGGCGTTGAGTTCGGGATGCGTGAAGCCTTTGTCGCCGGCAAATCCGCAGCACCCTATTTCTTGCGGAACGAGCACCCGCGTGGAGCAGCGCGAGGCCAGCGACACGATTTTTCCGGCCAGGCCCATGCGGCGCGTCGAGCAGGTGATGTGCACGGCCACAGGAGTGTCGACAGGGCTGAATTCGAGATATGGCACAAGGCAATCCTCGATAAACTCGGCGGTCTCGTAGAGGCGCACGCGCTTGATATGGTCGCGCATGCGATGGAGACAGGGGCTCTGGTCGCACACCACTGGCCAGCGGCCATGTTCGGAGGCTTCCCACAGGGCGGCGTCGAGTTCGGCGGTCTTGCGGTCGGCAATATCGGGCATGCCCTTGCTTTCCCATATCATGCCGCAGCACAGGTTTTTCATATCGGAGGGGAAAATCACTTCATAGCCGGCTTTCTCGCAAAGGTGGACCACATGGTTTATCAAGTCGCCGGAAAATTCCTCCTTGCCGTCGGCCGACGCTCCCATGGTGCGGTTGATGCACGAGGGGAAATATACCACTTTCCGCATTTGAGGCGGAGTCTGCGGTATTTTGCCGAATCGCGGGCGAGGCAGCGAGGCAGTCCACAGCGGAAGGCCTATGTCGTGGAGGGCGCGCCCTATGACGTTAGTAGCCTTGTCGCCGAGGATATCGTGTGCTATCTGGGCGGCTCCGAGCACCGGCTTTATTGCCGAGCACACGGCTCCGAGATGGGCGGCGGCGAAGTCGCCGATTTTATACCCGGCCGACGAAGGCGGCAGGGCTGCCTGGCGGAAATCGTGGATGAGGTCGCCGGTGTTGATGCCCATGGGACACGATGTGGAGCAGAGGCCGTCGCCGGCGCATGTCTCGTTGCCGAGATAGCGGAATCCGCGGCGCAGTTCGGCCAGCATGGCCGGGTTCTCGCCCGAGCGTTCGAGCCTCGACATCTCGCGGGCGGCCACGATGCGCTGGCGGGCCGACAGGGTTAGCCCGCAACTTACGCAGTTCACCTCGCAGAAGCCACATTCGATGCAGCGGTCGACCTTGGGGTCGGTGAGCGGCAGGGGTTTGAGGTGGCGCAGGTAGCACTCGGGGTCGTCGTTGAAAATCACGCCGGGATTCAGTATGCCTTTGGGGTCGAAAGCGTCCTTGATGCGGCGCATGATGCGGAACGCCTTCTCGCCCCATTCCTTCTCGACAAACGGAGCCATGTTGCGGCCGGTGCCGTGCTCGGCTTTTAGCGAGCCGTGATAGCGGTCGACCACAAGTTGCTCGATGCGGCGCATAAGGTTGGCATAGCGGTCGATTTCGGCCTGAGTGTCAAACGACTGGGCTATGATAAAGTGGTAGTTGCCTTCGAGGGCATGGCCGTAGATGCAGGCGTCGTCGTAGCCGCACTCCACGAGCAGCCGGGCCAGGTCGACCGACGCGTCGGGGAGGTCGTCGATATGGAAGGCGATGTCCTCGATAAGGGCCGTGGTGCCTGCCGGGCGTGTCCCGCCCACTGCCGGGAATACGCCGGAGCGCATCTTCCACATGGCACCGACCTCGTCGGGGTCGGAAGTGAACCGCACGGGCTTGTATGTCGAGAAGCGCGAGAGCACGCCGGTGATTTCGGCTGTCTGCCGGGCGATGTCCTCGTCGGAGTCGGCGCGGGTCTCGATAAGCAGGGCGGTGAGTCCGGGGCCGGTTGTATCGTTGACCGAGGCAAGTGATTTGCGGTCGAGCAGTTCGCACGAATACACCGGCGCTTCTTTTTTGAGGGCCACGACAGCCCGGCATGCCTCGGCCATGTCGGAGAAATATACCATTGCCGACGCCGACGACGGATAAAGATGCGAGGTGGCCACGGTGGCCTCGCTGAGGAAGGCGAGAGTGCCTTCCGAGCCCACCATCACATGGGTGATGATGTCCCAGGGGTCGGTGAATACGGCAAACGGCAGCAGGTTGAGGCCGGTGACGTTCTTGATGGAATATTTATAGCGGATGCGCTCGCACAGTTCGCTGTCGGCCTTTATCTCGTCGCGTATCGCCTCGATGTCGGCGATGAGGCGGCGCACTGTGGGATC
>CANRZQ010000078.1 GCA_947644475.1 uncultured Muribaculaceae bacterium | reverse complement strand
GGGGAGGGTGTCGGCCGGCGGGGTGGCCCCGGGGGCTTTGTCGGCGTCGCGCTGTTTTTGCTCGGCGATGATCTGGTCGGTGCGCGAGGTCCATTGACGGGGCCCGAAGATGCGCTCTACGTCGGCGGTGAAGATGGTCTCGCGGTCGAAGAGTTCGTCGGCGAGTTCTTTGAGGCCGTCGTGGTATTGGTTGAGGATTTGCTTGGCGCGCTCGTATTGCTCGGCGAGTATGCGCGACACTTCTTCGTCGATGATGCGCGCGCGTTCTTCGGAATATGGCTTTGAGAAACCGTAGGCCTGTCCGGATGAGTCGTAGTAACTGATGTTGGGCAGGCGGTCGCTCATGCCGTAATACAGCACGAGGGTGGTGGCCATTTTTGTGGCGCGTTCGAGGTCGTTGAGCGCTCCGGTGGTGACGGTGCCGGTGAAGATTTCTTCGGAGGCGCGGCCGCCCATGAGCGAGCAGATCTGGTCGAGCAGGGCCTGGGCGGGGTAGTTGTATCGTTCCTCGGGAAGATACCATGCGGCGCCGAGGGCTTTGCCGCGCGGCACGATTGTGACCTTGACGAGCGGGTCGCCGAATTGCAGGTGCCACGACACGGTGGCGTGTCCGGCCTCGTGGAAGGCTATGATTTGCTTTTCGGCGTTGGTGGCGAACTTGTTTTTGTTCTCGAGGCCGCCGATTATGCGGTCGATGGCCGCGTTGAAGTCCTCGATGGTGACGCTTTTTTTGTTGTGGCGTGCCGCGATGAGGGCGGCTTCGTTGCACACGTTTGCTATGTCGGCGCCGGAGAATCCGGGGGTCTGTCGGGCGAGCAGTGTCACGTCGAGAGTGTCGGCCACCTTTATGTTGCGCAGGTGGACGCGGAATATGGCCTCGCGGTCGTTGACGTCGGGGAGTTCGACATAGATCTGGCGGTCGAAGCGTCCGGCGCGGAGCAGGGCCTTGTCGAGGATGTCGGCGCGGTTGGTGGCAGCGAGCACGATAACGCCGCTGTTGCCGCCGAAACCGTCCATTTCGGTGAGAAGCTGGTTGAGGGTGTTCTCGCGTTCGTCGTTGGAGCCCATATTGGGGTTTTTGCCGCGGGCACGGCCCACGGCGTCGATTTCGTCGATGAACACGATGCAGGGCGCTTTTTCCTTTGCCTGGCGGAAGAGGTCGCGGACACGCGATGCACCCACGCCCACAAACATTTCCACGAAGTCGGAACCCGACATGGAGAAGAAGGGCACGTCGGCTTCGCCGGCCACGGCCTTGGCGAGCAGCGTCTTGCCTGTGCCGGGAGGGCCTACGAGGAGGGCGCCCTTGGGTATTTTGCCGCCGAGGTCGGTGTATCGCTTGGGGTTTTTGAGGAATTCGACAATTTCCTCGATTTCCACTTTGGCTTCGGAAAGGCCGGCCACGTCCTTGAACGTGACTTTGTTGGCGCTGTCCTTATCGAAGACCTGGGGCTTGGACTTGCCCACGGAGAACACGCCTCCGCCTCCTCCGGCGCCGCCGCCCGACATCTTGCGCATCATGTAGAACCACAGGGCCACGAGCAGGATTACCGGGCCGAAGGCGAAGAGCATCGACATCATGCTTCCCGAGCGCTCGAACTTGACATTGCCGTCGGCCGGGAAATAGCCCATGGCTTTCCAGCCGTCGATTTTGTCGGAAAGTTTGTCTGCCGAAGGCACGACGGTCTCCACTTTGGCGTGCATTCCTTCGCCGGGAGCGTATTGCGGGACCAGTTTTGCGGCGAGAGAGTCGGTGAGCACGCCTTCGGCCATGCCTTTGTCGGTGAACACGGTGATTTCTTTTATGCCGTGGTCGCGCACGATATAGTTCTCGAAATCAGAGAAGGAGACTTCTTTGGAGATGGAGTTGTCTTCAAGATAGAAGAAGCCGCCGAGCACAATCAGGATGATGGCGTACATCCAGAATATGCTGAATCCGAACGGGTTTTTCTTTTTCTTGCCGTTGTTATTGTTATTGGCAAAAGGGTTTGTAGGCATACTTTAATCAAGATTTTCAATGTCTGTAATCACGGCATCGGCCCAAAGTTCTTCAAGATTGTATCTTTGACGGGCGTCGGGCACGAAAATGTGCACGAGTATGTGGCCGTAGTCAATCACAATCCATTCGGCGTTGCGGTAGCCGTCGTAGTTGTAGGGTTTCACGCCCGATTTTTCCTGCACGTACTCGCGCACGGAGTCGGCTATTGCGGCAACTTGCATTGCCGAAGTGCCTTGGGCGATGATGAACAGCGGGGTAGGGGCATCTTCGATGTGCATCATGTCGACGAGCGTAATGTCGCGTCCTTTGCGTTCCTGGATACCCTCTATGATAAGTTGATGAAGTTCGTGGGAATTACTCATATATATTGAATAGTTGAAAATGCAAAGTTAAGCCTTTTTTTAAGAATGGCGAGGCAAAAGAAGGTAAAAAAATACCGGTTATGTCTTAAAAACAATTAAATGAGCAAAAAGATTTCAAAATCGTTCAGCATGCAGTTTATGTTTCTATTCGTAGCGCAGGGTCGCGGCCGGAGACACCGAGCCTGCCAGGCGTGAGGGGAGGATGAGGATGAGGTAGGCCACCGCTATCACTCCGATGTTGAGGACAATCATCCATCCGATATTGATTTGCACGGGGACGGTGGAAAGGTAGTACATCTTGGGGTCGAGCCGCAGCAGGTCGGTATGCTGTTGAAAAAAGAGAAATCCGAGGCCTGCGATGTTTCCGGCGGCCAGGCCCAGGGCCACGATGCGCATGGCCATGACCACGAATATGCGCTCAACCGTAGACTTGCGGGCGCCTATCGAGCGCAGCAGTCCGATGGTGGGGATGCGGTCGAGGATGATTATGAACATCGACGACACGAGAGTGAAGCCGGCGACGCAAATCATGAGGATGAATATCACCGCTACGTTGGTGTCGAGCAAATCGAGCCAGTTGAAGAACACGGCTCCGGTGTTGCGGATGTTGTCGACGGGATATAGTTGCGGTAGCGAGCCGGAGGAATATGCGTCGACAAGTGTCTGCTGCATCCGGGCAGCGGCGTCCTCGATGTCGGGGATGCCGGCGGGAAAGCGTATGTCGATGCGCGTGCCCGACAATGAGTCGATGCCGGCAACCGACTGCATGGCGCGCAGCGACGCGTAGGCTCCGGTGTTGTCGCGTTCCTCGAATCCCGACTCGTAGAGGCCCGAGATGGTGAAGCGGCGTGATTTCACCGCCTCGTTCACAATGAAGCATGCGTTCACTTTGTCGCCTGCCGAAAGCCCGAGGGCGCGGGCTGTGGCGGCGGATATTACGATGCTGTTGGCCTGCCGGGGGTCGGTGTAGTCGGGGAAGACGCCCTCCACGATATTTCCGCGCTCGAACCCGAAGTCGTGTGTCGTGTCGCAGGCCGTGAAATAGAGGGCGGCGAAGTCCGAGTCGGTCTTGATGATTCCCGGCTGGCTGAGGCTGATGCTCGCCGATGCCTGCGGAAAAGTGGCGGATACCAGGTCCATCAGCCCGGGCGAGGCGGATATGTGAGGGTCGGACTCGCCTGTGCGGTAATCGTAGGCCGGGAGCACCGACACCTCGGGGTCGAAGCCCAGCACACGGTCGGTGATTCCGGTCTTGAATCCCATGACCACGCCAAGAGTGATTTCCATGACGGCGACGGCGACAGCCACGCCAATAGAGGCGATGGCCACGCCTGTGGTGTTGGCGCCGGAGCCGGTGTCGTTAAGGCGCAGGCGTCGTGCTATCCATATCGAGGGGTTCATGCCGGTGAAGTGGTTCCGAAAAGTGAGAAATATGCTTTTTTAGTGCCGTAGCAAACGAGCATGTCGTCGGCTGTGATTTTATCGTCGGGGTCGATAGCGTCAATGGCGCGGTACTCGCGGCGGTCGATTCCGAGGATGTTTCTCGACTTTACCGGGCGTGCCACGGCCACCAGGTCGAGGTGATATGTGCCGCGAAAGTCGACATCGGCATATTTCAGGCCGACGAAAGCCTCGGGGGCGCGGAATTTAAGGACATAGTGGTCGGAATCGAGGGCGAGAGTCTGCACCTTTGAGCCGAGGCCCATCTCCGAGGTGAGGTCGCGTGCGGCACGTTGCTCGGGGGTGAGTATGCGGTCGATGTCGAGGCCTTCGAGAATCGACTCGTGCAGGGTGTCGACGGCGCGGGCGTAGATATGCTTCACGTTCAGTTTCTTGAGCAGCGCGACAGTGCGGATGCTTGCGCCGAAATTCTCGCCGATAGCCACAATTGCGAGGTCGACATTCTTTATCGGCAGCAGGGAGAGTTCGGCCTCGTCGGTGGCATCAAGAAGATATGCGGTGGAGATGTAGTCCTTTATGGCATCGATATTCGACTTTTTATTGTCGGCGCCTATCACCTCGTGCCCCATGTCGGTGAGGTCGCGCGCGAGGTTCGAGCCATAGATGCCAAGTCCTATTATTAAGTAGCGCATGGTGTCAGTTGATTATTATATTGTCGTTTGGGAGATGCTGTGAGATGTCGCGCCGTGTCCCCACCATGCCGCACAGCAGCGAGATGATGCCGACACGGCCGAGAAACATGGCAGTGCAGAGCGTGACTTTTGAGGCATCGGACAGGCCGGGGGTGATTCCGAGCGACGACCCTACGGTGAAGAGCGCGGAAACGACCTCAAAGATAACGCTTTTTGCCGACATTTGCGGCTCCAGCAGCAAAATTATCACACAATAGGCGAAAAGCGACAGCGCGGCGATGGTCACCACTGCATTGGCGCGTCGGATAGAGGCCGTGTTTATGGTGCGGTGAAACGCCGTGGTGCCCTTGTGGCCGAACAGCACAGAGCGCAGGTTGAGGAGCACGGCCCCGAGGGTGTTAACCTTGATGCCGCCCGCCATCGACTGCGACGCGCCGCCGATAACCATCTGCACCACCACAATCAGCAGCGTCACGTCGAGAAACCGCGCCGGGTCCACCGAGGCGAATCCCGCGCTTCGGGGCACAAGGGAGTTGAACACCGACTGGATTATCTTGTCCGGCAGTGTCATCCCGGCCAGGGTGTTGTTGTATTCCAGGAAGAAAAATGCGGCCGAGCCTGCCACGAGAATTGTGAGTGTGGTGTAGAGCACAATCTTGGTGTTCACGTCGAAAATATGCACCGGGACTCGCTCGTCGGCCATGTGCCGGATGCGCGACACGGCGCGGTGGATATATCCGGCAATGATATCCTTGAAATTGACAAGAATGGGAAACCCTACCGCCCCGGCAAAGATCAGCACCGATGTGACTACATATATGGCCTGAGACGAGCGCATGAGTTCGGGGTTGGCCATGCCGCCGGGCAGGCATGAGAATCCGGCATTGCAGAAGGCCGACATGGAATGGAATGTGGCGAAGACTATTTTGTCGTCGACCGGCATGGCGAGAGAGTCGGGGATGGAAAGGTACACGGCCACCGATCCGGCGGCTTCCACGGCCACAGTGAATCCAAGCACGTAGAGCAGGGTGGGGACAAGGGCGTTCATGCTCTTGGTGTAGATCACGTCGCGGAGCAGGAGCTGGTTGTAAATAGAGGTGTTGCCGGTGAAGAACATGGCAAAAAAACTCGTGAACGTGATAATGCCCAGGCTGCCGAGTTGCACCAGCACGGCCAGCACGGCTATGCCCATCGGGGTGAATGTCGACGGAATGTCGACCGACGTAAGCCCCGTGATGCAGACGGCGCTCGCCGACACAAACAGCGAGTCGAAGTAAGAGATGCCGCCGAATGTGCATTTTGGAAGCATGAGCACAAGCGAGCCTATGATGATGAAAATAAGAAAAGATGACGCGAGTATGAGCGAGGGGTTGGTGCGCCGGTCGGTGAGGCGCGAGAGCGTGTAACTCAGGTCGACAACAGAGTAGGCCGCGATGGCGCAGAACAGGAACTTACGGCTGTAAAGAATCGTTTTGAGCCAAGGAATCCAAGGGTGGTCGGGGATAGGGTAGGCCCATGCGAGCACAGCCAGGACAATCGGTATGTCGACAATCCATTTTATCACGCGCTTAGTCTGCCGTCGGATTTTGCGCCGGAAAACTGCGGTGAAGATAATGTTGATGAAGAATACAGACAGGACCACACGCAGGACGGTGTCGATAACGGCGGCATCCGGGGCCGACAATTCGTATCCGGCGCGTATGGTCATTGAGACAAGTGCCACAAGCGAGCAAACAGAGGATGCCACGTCGATAGCCGTGCCTGTTGCGTAAATCGGGCCGTCGAAATGCGAGAAGAAGCGGTTGAAGGAGTAGTCCCACCGCTTCTTGTAATATTTCAACCTATTTTTCAAGACTCGTTTTTGACGATAAAACGAATGAGGGGTAAGCGAAGTTTTCGATTTATATCGATTTATCTCGAATTAAGTCGAATTATATCGAATTATTTCGATTTAAGTCGATTTAATTCGAGTTGTCTTGCCTTTTCATTTTGCACCCGACATATACTCCGTCGTACGAAGCCAGAAGTTTGGCAATGGATTGTATCGATGCGTTTTGAGAGAGTGTCGACACCTTTGTCACGATGCCTTGCAGGCGCGAGGCGTCGAAAGTGAGCGACATGGTGTTTGCCGATTTCGAAACCATGGTAGACACTTCTCCGATTTTTATTTTGTTGAAGGCCTTGAAGTTGAATATGAGTTTGCCTTCGTCGGGGGCCGTGGCGATAGTTCCTTTCAGGGTGAACAGTTTGGTTTTCATCGTGAAAGAAGAGTCGGCCTCGACGGTGAGCACAAGGTTGGTGATTCCTGCGCGTTGATAGTAGGGTGCGATTTTTTGCTCGATTGTCGCTGTTGCTGCCGCACCTCCGATTTTCTGGATGGCGTTGTCGCTGTCGAGGGTCACGGCCGGGGATGAGTATGTCCAAGTGCCCACAAGGTCGGCCGGAGTGAGTTTCGACGTGGAGGTGAGGCTTTCCACAACGCCGCCGAGCAGGGTGCCGAGGCCGCCGAGGGCGTCGGCTGCCTTGTCTTTGGACTCTGATGTCTGTGTGGTGGAGTCGCCGGAGTTCTTCGATGCCTTTTCAAGTCCTTGGAGCAATGACGACAGGTCGAAGGCAGAGGCCATGTGGCATGACAATACGGCGATGAGGCATAATGTGATGATTTTTTTCATAAGGATATTTTTGGTTGGACCATTCAATTGCCGGCCTGAGCGGCGAGTTCCTTGTCGATTTCGGCCCATTTCGAATTGTTGGACACGAATTCAGGAACGATTCGCTTCATCTGGGCCACAATGTCGTGGAGATTTGCAGAATGGATGTCGCGTTCGAGTTCGTTTAATTGCCCGACGACATTGTCGTAGTCGTAGGTCACTACTTTGGCAATCATGATTTGGCGGTGGTGGGTGGCGATGGTGCGCTCCTTGTCGGAGAGCAGTTCCTCGTAGAGTTTCTCGCCGGGGCGCAGTCCGGTCTCTACGATTTTGATGTCGATGTCGGGGCGCAGCCCGGCAAGGGAAATCATTTTGCGGGCAAGGTCGTAGATTTTTACCGGCTTGCCCATGTCGAAAATGTATATTTCGCCGCCGGCGCCCATGCATGCAGCCTCGAGCACGAGCGAGCATGCCTCGGGGATGGTCATGAAATAGCGTATGATGTCGCGGTGGGTCACCGTCACGGGGCCGCCCTCCTCAATCTGCCGCTTGAACAGCGGGATTACCGAGCCGTTGGAGCCGAGCACGTTGCCGAACCGTGTGGTGATAAACTGTGTGGTGGGGCCGTCGGTATTGCGGCGGAGTTTGAAGAACAGCGACTGGACGTAAATCTCGGCGATGCGTTTCGACGCCCCCATGATATTGGTGGGGTTCACGGCCTTGTCGGTCGACACCATTACAAATTTCTCAACATTGTATTCCACGGCAAGGTCGGCAATGTTCTTTGTGCCGAAGATGTTTGTGCATACGGCCTCCGACGGGTTCATCTCCATCATGGGCACATGCTTGTATGCTGCGGCGTGGAACACGTAGCGCGGGCGATATTTCCTGAAAGCCTGCTCCATGCGCTCGCGGTTGGCTATGTCGCCTATGAAAAGGTGAATCTTTATGCCCGGATGGCGTTCCTGCATGCGCAATTGGAGTTCGTGCATGGGAGTTTCGGCTTGGTCGATGAGCACAAGGTCCTTGGCACCGAACGACGCGAGCTGGTTCACAATCTCGCTTCCTATCGAGCCGGCGGCTCCTGTCACCATCACTGTCTGCTGGAAATACACCTCGCGTACTTTTTTGTTGCCCGTGTTGATGGGGGCGCGTCCGAGAAGGTCCTCGATGTGGATATTCTGCACATGGGCCGAGATGTTGTGGTCGGTGTTGTCGTCGTCGGCCATTGAGAATTCCTCCACGCTGTTGAACATCAGCAGTTTTATGGAGTGAGACAGGAAAATGTCGGCGAGTTGCTGACGCATCAGTTCCATTTGCGACGAGGTGAAAATCAGCGTGTTGGCACGAAGGACGCGGAACGTTTCTTCAACCGTTTCAGGATTGAGTTTGAATATCGGTATACCGTTGGCGGTCTTTGGCGGATTTGTGCCCCGCGAGAGCAATGCCACGGGAGTGTAAGAGCCGTCGATTTCATCTTTCAATGCCGCGGCAAGCATCAGGGAGTCGATATGGGTGCCGAGCACAACGACGCGCTGGCGCACCTTTCCGGGCTGCATAAGGAATGAATAGATGCTCTTGATGAAAAGGCGCATCAGCGTCATCATTGAGAACGCAATAACGCCTATCACAAAAATATTCCAGAATGAGATGTACGAGACTCCTGTTGCCGACCATGTCGTCAGGGATATGAGCGCCATGACCAAGGAGGAGGCAAGGATAAGTTTTATTGTGCGGGCCACATCAATCAGCGATGAGAGCCGCACTACATAACGGTAGGTGGCAAAGAGGGTGTTGATGGCTGCATATATCGCCACGCATACCGTCACTTTTACGGGAATCGCAAAAAAGATTGACGGATACGATGTCTTGCCCGAACCGAATACTACGGTAAGAAGACATGCCAGCAGCACGATTGCTGTGTCGGCAGCCCACACGAGCCAACTTGGCGACGGGGAGGCCAGGAATTTCTTGATGAGGGACGAGTTGTAAATCCCCCGGAATATTTTTTGTTTCATTTTCAGATTGATGAAATCACACCTGCGGATACGTCTTGTCGATTCTTCGCGGGAATCACAAAGACGTTAAGAAGTGCAAATATACGTAATGAATGGCTAAATGCAATGGCAAAACATTGATTTAATATATTCACGGAAGAATTTTAACATAATTTTAACAAAAAACTCGGGTAATACCGGAGTTTTGAGAAATGTGCTTGTCAGAGGTCGCGCGAGTCGACATATGGGTTGATGAACTGCCCGTGAGAGGCCGTCTTTGAGCCGTACTGTATGGCGAAGCCCGGGCAGCGGTGGAGGCAGCGCAGGCACAGCGTGCATCGCTCTTTGACCCACCGGGGCCTGTCGGCGTCCATCTCGATAGCGCCCGCCGGGCATCCGCGCGCACACAGGCCGCAGCCTATGCAGCGGTCGCCGACAAGATGGAAGTGGCGTGTGGCTCGTTGGCTGTCGTAGACTTTGCGTCCGAGCGGGGCGAATGAGGCCGGCAGCGAAGGTCCGGTCTTTTTAACCCGTGCGCGTATCAGGGCTGCAAGTCGGTCGATTTTGAAAATGGCGGCGTCGGTGCGCCGCAGGCATGCCTCGCTGTCCGACAGGTTGAACATCGGTGTCCATACATCTACCATGCGTACGGAAAAGACCGCATCGAGGCCGATACCTCTTTTAGAGAACAGGCGGCGCATCTCGGCTATGGCCATGCCTGTCATCGTGCCATAGGTGACAATCCCGAATGTGTAGTTGCCTTCGCCGAAAGGCCCCAGCAAGGATATGAACCGCTCCACAATGTCGGGCAGCGCGAAAAAGTAAACCGGGCATATCAGCCCCACCGGCTCGCCCGGGGCAGGGCTCGGCATAGGCACAGAGCCGTTGACAATGCCGGTGATGTCGATGCACTCGCCGCCGATTGCGCCGGCAATGCGGCGTGCCGTCATAAGGCTGTTGCCGGTGCCCGAAAAATAGAATATCATAATATGTACAGCAGGGTCTTGATGAAAAAATCCCTCAAAATTACTGCTATAAATATGAAAAGACAAGAAAAAGTGAGAAAAAACTTGCATGAGCGAAAAAAAAAGCCTACCTTTGCACCGCCTTTCCTACGGGAAGGCAGAAAGAAACAATATTAACCAACTAACCCATCCGAAAGAATGCATTTAAATTCTGAAGAAAAAGTACAGATCTTCGAGAAGTACGGTAAGGGCAAGACTGACACTGGCTCACCTGAAGCACAGATTGCATTATTCTCAGTCCGTATTGCTCATTTGACTCAACACTTGAAGTCAAATCACAAAGATCATACCACCGAACGCGCTCTTAAGATGCTGGTGGGTAAGCGTCGTCGTCTGCTCGACTACCTGATGCGCAAAGACATCAACCGCTACCGTGCCATCATCGCACAAAAAGAGCTTGGTATCCGCAAGTAAGCCCGGTTAGGCTTCGCTTAAAGATTACACCTTACTGCGCGGGCTTCCTCCATCGGGGGGAAGCCCGCGTTTGCAACAGGCCCGCATCCCGGCCGACCGCAAGGCGGTCGAATACGGTAGGCACGGGCGAAAGCCCGTGTTCCTGAGGCACCACGGAAGTTCGACTGCGGCCGCAGTCGAATAACGACACATTATCATAAGTATGTCACAAAAGAAAGTTAATACTTTGGGT
>CANRZQ010000077.1 GCA_947644475.1 uncultured Muribaculaceae bacterium | reverse complement strand
GGGTATAATCCGTCCCCCCTCTCTCGATTTCTTTCGATATCACTCGATTTCTCTCGGCTTCTCCCGCTTCCCCATCTCCCTCCCTCCCCCTTCTCACGCAAAATAAGCCCGGGGCAATCCGCCACGGGCCTCTTTCGCCATATGTGTTTTCCGGCTATCTCGCCACCTTGCGCGATATGCCGCCTTTCACTTCAATATAGATTCCGCTGCCGGGCTTGGTTATGCGCTGGCCTTGCAGATTGTAATACACAGCCTCGCAGTCGCCGCCAACGACAACGCCGGCTATCCCCGAACGGTCGGCGCTGACCTCGTTCGAGGGCATCGACTCGCCGCGGTTATAAACTGCCGTCACCACATACTTGTGCGAGCCTTCGGCGGCCTCCGTGTCTGCAAACGAAGGCTCGGTTGTGGTTGCCACAAACTCTCCGTCGCGGTACACATTATACCCTGTCAGCGCAAGCGTCGACACAGCCCCTACGGGCATATAGGTTACATCATCCACTTTCAGCATATACTGGTTGGTCGTGACACAGCGGATTGCGAAATACTTCGCGCCGGCCGGAAGGTCTACCGAATATTCTGTCCATGCCTTGGGGACATTCACCCGGTCGGCTCCGCCGATAGCCAGCTGTTCAAAATCATCCTTGGCCTTGCCTGTCGACGAATAGTAGAATTCAATAGTCTCGGGAGCAAACAGCGATGCCGAGGCGTTGAATCTCACGGTCTGCGCCGTGCCTATAAGTTCCGGGCTGATGAGCCATGCGTCGCTTTGGGTGCTGTGCGCCATCGAGCCCATGTAGCACGTTCCCGACAGAGCCTCCATGCCGGCAGTGTCCATCACGGGCACGGTCTTCGCCGTATTCATGAGAATCCATCCGTAGGCGGCCTTGCTGTTTTCAAATTCATAAGGATTCACACCATATGTCGGAGTATCGTTGAAATTAAGGATGGTCCAGTCGCCGACAGCGTCGATGGCAAACGCAGGATATGCCTCATTCTCGAAATCTTCCACAATTGGGTCCGGATCCAGGTTCGACATGTCGGGAGCGGTCCAGCTGAGCGAGGGCACGCCGCTGTCGCCCGCTATGGAGATTTCCACCGTGGGATATTGGCTCTCAGCAAGCGTCAACGCTATTTCCGCCGTCTTGTTGTCCGACGTATCGGCATCGCCTTCCACTACTATCTCAGCGTAATATGTATGCTCGCCGGCCTGGGTCATGTTCAGTCTGTCGCTGAGGCTTACTGCCGCCGTTTCGAGAGGATAAATCTCGGGATTGGCTGTCGACGATGCCACGCGCTCGCCGTCGCGGTAGAGATTCACCACATAATCGGAAAGCGGTTCGTAGCCGAGGTTTTCCACCGTAACGGCAAAATTGATATTCTCATTTTCCTTGACGCTCTCGGGAGCAGTGAACGATTTCACAGCCGCCCCCACGGCTTCGAGCGCGCGGACCGTGATATTGTCGACTGCCACATGCGGGCGGTAATAATTGTCGATTTCGGCAACGAAGTCGATACGCACAACCTGACGTGCGAAATCGTCGAGAATCACGCGCTCATGGTGCCATGTGTTCATCGCTTCTTTCAGGATAAACGTTGTCAACGGGTGGGTCTGCCCGTCTTCTGTCACGACGTTGATGTAAAGGTTCGACGCCGAGTCATCGCCCACACCGGCCCAGTCGAACTCGAGCACGGGATAATCCGTATCGGCATTAACAAGCGGGGTATGAAGCACGGCCTGCTTGCCTTTCGAAGATGTGACGCACGCAAACTTGTCGTCGGCGCCGTCGGCGCCACCCGTGATGCCGCCTTGCGCGCGGGTCACCACCCAATTGCCGTCCCAGGTGTCGAACACCTCGGCGTTAACCATCGACGACAGTTGCTCTGCGCTTTCGTTAAAGGTTATTTGCATTGGCATCTCATAAGGCTTGCCAAGAGCCGTGCGTACGTTTGTATAGTCGGCCACGCGCGTGGAGTTGTAGGCCGCCACCGAGAATCGGTAGAACATATGTTGGTCGATATTGGTATTGGTCCATTCCGCCGAGGTCTCGTCGGTGAAATCGCCCAGCACTATCGGCGCCGATCCGTCGTTGGCTGTCACAAGCACGCGATATTTCATGCCCTTGAACGCGCCGAAATCATTTCCGTCCTCGTCGGTTGAGGGAGCATCCCAGGAGATGGCAACATGGCCGCCCTCCCCTGCCGCTACAATCACATTCTCGGCCTGCCCGCAGAACGGAATCGACACGGCTGCGTTCACAACAACAGGCTCGCTCTGCCTTCCGGCAGCCGTGGCCACGATTGAATAGGCATATTCGCCGGCGGCAGCCGGCTCATCCTCGAAATCAATTTCTTCGCCGGGACCGACAGCATCCCATTCCTTTATTGATTCCCCGTCGCGGAACAGCACCACCTTCTCCACCGAGGAAAGCGGCTCGCCCGCCACTGTGGCCGAAGGCACAACAGCCTTCACCGTGGCATTTGGCATATCGGAATCGAGGCGATATACATCAAATATCTCCACAGGAGCCGGGGCCAAAGGGTCGAGAGCGCCGGACACGGCGATGCCGCGCACCAAGAGCATATACTGGTCGGCATCGGAAATGCCATGCACGCCAAGGCTATATTCGCCCGAGGCGTCCGCCTTCACAACCACCGTGCGCGGCATCACCTGGTCGTAAACCCAGTCGTCATTCAACGCCAGGTCGTATTTGTCGCCGGCCACAGTCATGGCATCGGCCGATGCCGATTGTCCGAACCCAAGTTCGGCACGTTCGGTGCATCCATAGCCGCCGGTCGACAAATAAGCCGTATAAGCGTAATATTTTCCGCCTTCAAGTGTCACCTCAGGCGTAAAAAGCCAGTTGTCGGAGGCTGTTTCCGCGCAGTAAGGAAGGAAGAAACCGGGGGTAACTCCATACTCCGTTTCGCGGTTTCGCCATCCTGTTTCGGTGTTTATATCTTCTGCCGTATATAAATCGTCAAGTTCGGCATCGAAGAAAAAGTCGTCGAACATCTGTGTGAACGGAACCGACAGCGTGCCGTCGGCCTCCGCCGCACGCGACATCGTCTTGCGCACCTTGGCCACTTGCTCGCCCGTGCCCACAATTGCATCACGGCGGACAGCCTTGTCAACATCGCCGGGATGCTGTCTGTCAGCCTCTGCCGAAGCCATTACAGCAGAGCCGCACACCAAAGCGGCGCAGCCGGCAGCCCACAAATTCCGTTGGGTAAATTTTTTCATAGAGATATTATTTTGTGTTAGGTAAATTCATCATCCGGTTCAAATTGCAGGAACGCGAGCCTCCGGCAGCCCGGCAGGAACGTAAGCCTCCGGCTTGCGTCCGGGCCCTCAGTCATTCCTTGCGCCCCTCCCTGCCTGCGGCTTGCGCCCCGGCCCTCAGCCATTCCTTGCGCCACCGTGCCTCGCGTTTCAACGCGAGGAGTGCAGCCTCTCTGCCACATGCTTTCATGCCGCCAAAGAATATTATTTATATCCTGTTCTCTACAATCATCTTAAAATATTTTAAGAAATGACAGCAACAACGCATTTTAAATAAATAAACCAAACATTTTCGCCAATAATTTTATTATTTTTGCAAAAAACGCTAAGAATTACTATGGATTATAATTTTACAGAACTACGCGATGCTCTCCGCCGGGAAGGTCTGTATAACCCCGCCGACTCTACAATCGACCTCATCATCAAAAACGGAACGCCGGTTAAATTCAAGAAAAAAGAACTGATTGTCGCGCCCGGAAAAATCGAGACCGATGTCTACGTTATCACCTCCGGGATTGTACGCGTCGCAAGTTTCGACGGAACGAAAGAACACACATTCGGATTCGGGCTCACAGGCACATTCCTTCTATCTCCTCTCGGATTTTTCAGCGGCAACCCGGCCTTCTACTATTTCGAGGCATGCGAGGATTGCATGCTGCTGCGCTTCTCCAAACAAAAATTCTTAGACCTCACAAAACAATCCCACGACTTCGCATGCTGGATGCTCCAAATAAGCATAGGACAATTCCACAGCACCGAAAACAAGGCTTCCATTATGCACGGCTCCGCAAAAGAGAAAATAATATCATTCCTGAGCAACTATGGAAAACGCGAACTCACCAGAAAGAACCCACAGTATATAAAACAGGTTCTCCGCCTCCCGGCCAAACTCCTCGCCTCCTATCTTGGCATCACTCCGGAGTATTTTTCCAACATCCGGAAACAGATACAAAAATCTAAATAATACTTATGAAAAGGGTTCGGAAAAAATTTTCCGAACCCTTTTCATATTAATCAGTTACAAGCAAATTGTTCCACGTGGAACACAACCTTGCCTAACGCCCCAACAGCAGCAGAAGGATATTTATGTCGGCCGGCGACACGCCCGGGATACGCGACGCCTGCGCTATCGATTGCGGCTGGATACGCGCCAGTTTCTGGCGCGCCTCGGTAGAGAGTGCGTGGATTGCCTCGTAGTCGAATTTCCCAACAAGGGATATATCCTCGAGGCGGCGCATCTTGTCGGCATTTGCTCGCTCGCGGTCGATATAGCCTTGATATTTCACAAGGATTTCCGCAGCCTCGGTTATTTCCTCGCGTCGGTCGGCCGGGAATGTTTCCATCAATTCTCTCAACTCGGGCAGAGCGGGAGCGACGTCGGCAAACGAGATTCCGGGACGAAGTATCACATCTATCAGTTTCACGCCCTGGCGCAAGGGTGTGGACCCTTTTGCCTCGAGGATGGCATCCACATCTGCCGCCTTGACAGAGAGCGTGCGTGCCAACTCAATGAGGGCATCGCGCAGGCGACGCTTCTCTTCCATCAGGTCATAGCGCTCCTGCGAGGCGAGGTCCAGGCGGAAGGCAAGCGGAGTGAGACGCATGTCGGCATCGTCCTGCCGAAGGAGGATGCGGTATTCGGCACGCGAGGTGAACATGCGGTAGGGCTCGTCGACGCCCTTGGTGACAAGGTCGTCGATAAGCACGCCGATATAGGCGCGGTCGCGCGCGAGAGTGAATTCCTCCTCCCCTTTGGCGCGGAGAGCGGCATTGGCACCGGCCACAAGCCCCTGCCCCGCAGCCTCCTCATAGCCGGTAGTGCCGTTGATCTGCCCTGCGAAATACAAGCCTGAAAGAATGCGTGTCTCGAGGGTGTGCTTCAACTGTGTGGGGTCGAAGAAGTCGTATTCTATGGCATAACCGGGGCGGTAAATCTGCACATCGGCGAGAGCGGGTATGGATTGGAGCGCGTCGATCTGCACCTGCATGGGAAGCGACGATGAGAATCCGTTGAGATAGAATTCCACTGTGTCGACACCTTCGGGCTCGAGGAACAGCTGATGCTCGTTTTTGTCGGCGAACGTCACAATCTTTGTCTCGATACTCGGACAGTAGCGGGGGCCTATGCTTTGTATCTGGCCGTTGTAGAGCGGCGACTCGGGCAGGCCTTCGCGCAAAATCTCGTGTGTCTGCGCGTTGGTGTAGGTTATGTAGCAGTCGCGCTGGGGCAGTTCGCGGTGGACCGACGGCAAGTAAGAGAACTTGTGAAAAGTGTCCTCGCCGGCCTGCGGCGTAGTAAGATTCCAGTGCACGGAGCGGCCGTCGATGCGCACGGGAGTGCCGGTTTTCATGCGGTCGGCCCGGAAGCCGAGCGAGATAAGTTGCTCTGTAAGGCCATGGGATGCAGGTTCGGAGATGCGTCCGCCTTTTGTCTTTACGCGTCCCACGTGCATGAGTCCGTTGAGGAACGTGCCGTTGGTGAGCACCACCTGCCGGGCGTGAAACGTGGCGCCCTGGGAGGTGACGACGCCCTCGACATGACCGTCGGTCACGACAAGCCGCTCGACGTGGTCCTGCCAGAGGTCGAGGTTGGGAGTATGCTCGAGAATCTCGCGCCACATGGCGGAGTATCTGTTGCGGTCGGACTGCGCGCGGGGGCTCCACATTGCAGGGCCTTTCGACCGGTTGAGCATACGGAACTGTATGGCGGTGCGGTCGGTGACAATGCCCATCCATCCGCCCATCGCGTCGATTTCGCGGACAATCTGGCCTTTTGCGATGCCGCCGATGGCGGGGTTGCAACTCATCTGCGCCACCTTGTCAAGGTCGAGCGTAATGAGGAGCGTGCGCACGCCAAGCCGTGCGGCGGCCATTGCTGCCTCGCACCCTGCGTGTCCGGCACCGACTACAATAACATCATAGTTGAAATTCATGTTTTATTTCGCATTTGTTCCACGTGGAACACGGTTAAATTGCTAACTGCTTGCACTTTACGCGCTATACAACAACAATTGTATTTATAAATTCAAGAGAGCGAGAGCCTCATTTTCGTGGGCCTCCATTATTTCCCGCTCGCCCGGGCCTTTGTCGTTGATTCCGCAAAGGTGAAGCACTCCATGGACGATTACGCGGTAAAGTTCGCGGATGTAACGGTCGCCGACGGCATCGGCATTTGACGCCACGGTGTCGAGCGAGATGTACATGTCGCCCGACACCCTTCGGCCGTGGGTATAGTCGAAGGTGATGATGTCGGTGAAATAGTCGTGATTGAGGAATTGGCGGTTCACTTCTATAATCTTAGGGTCATCACAGAAGATGTATGTGAGGTCGCCCATAATTTTGCCATGGTTTTTTACCACCTCGGCCAACCACTCCCCTACCCTATCGAAGTCGAGGTCGGGAAGCGCGACATTTTCGCATGTGTACTGTATCATTGCCGGTAGAGTGAGATTATTGTGCAAAATTACAAAAATTTATCGTGCATCGGCCCGTCGCCACAAAAAATTGCGCCCCTCATTCTATTTTAGAGCAAAGCACGAATGTTAATTTCAACATTAATTCAGTGCATTTCAGCAAAATACGCAATTTTTAAAGCCGTGAGATTTTAAAATTCCGTCAAATTCCGATAAATTACCGGCAATTTTAAAATCTCGAAAGGATTTTCACCGAGCGCAAATTTGAGTTTTACGTTAATGACCGCGAATGAGCCGTTAATCATTTAACCGCAAATTGCGCAAATTCCATAAATTACGCAAATTTTAGTTTTAGGGGTGTAGCCGAGGGGCGAGGAGTCTATTATTATATGGAGTTTATTTAACATGCAGATTTTATGCAAAGTATTGTGCGTGTGAAAAAATGTTGTTATATTTGCCGATGCAGACCGCATCGCAGAGCCCGGTCAAGGGCAATGTGGGTGGGGCTGTATTTATCGGCATGCCGCATGGCATGCCAAGACATACGAAAAGCGTTACTTGACGCTCTTTCTTGACAAACGGAAATCTGGAAAATTTCAATCTTCGTCAAGAATGATGCAAACAGTAGACGTCTTAGTGGATATGTATATTTTGTCCGCACTCGGCGCGTGAGCGTTGGGTATGGCCGTATATCATATTCTGCGTGAGGCTCTGCAAGTTTGCTCGTTCAACGAAGATGGGCAATCCAGAGCCTCCGTTTGTGGGACGAGCAAACAGTACGGCTCTCACGCTTTTTCTTTATAAACCAATCTAATGCCAACGAGGTGGGCCCCGCGGCCATAAAAATTGAAATGACATCACACACGTCTATTTCAGCGCATTCTCCTAAAATGTCAAAAATGCGAATTCTAATGATAGCCGCCTTTCTCACATTGGCTATTGGAACCCAATCTGCATTGAAGGCACAAGTGTCGATAAGTTACAGTGATATTGAGCCGGCTCAACCTAACACCACAGCAGTTGATGAATTATCGACAGTCAAGGCTGATAATAACGCCATTTATGGCACGACCCCCAACGAAAACAAAAATACCCTCCGTTATGCCTGGGTTGATCATGAATATTTGGTAAAGTCTGTTGAAAGTCTTCGAAAACTAAAAGATATTTACGAAAGACAAATGGGCAAATTAGATGAACAAGAAGCGAAAGGCATTAACGTTGCGATTGAGAAAAATCGTTCCTTTACTGAACATTGGGATAACTTCTACTCCATCTGTGCTTCTGCTGCAATAGGCCTCGGGTATATTCCTCTTGATATCACCCTAAAAGAGCATGCGACGGGTAATTTAACAAATTTGCCGGATATCACTTTTGAACTGCAAAATAAAATGCGAAATGGGGAAGTTACTCCTTGTCCTGAAAAATTACCGGGAACGCCCAATCTAAATATAGCCATTGCTTTTGAAAACTTTTGTATGGCCGATTGGACTTATCAAGAGTTGGAAAAAGATTTAAGTTTCCATGCATGGGCATACATGGAACGTCGAAAAAATAGTCCAAATAAAGATTCCGAAGAAAGGTATGTCGATAATATATTTAAAAAACTACATTATCGGATTGGCGAAAATTTCGAGGCATTATGGGATAAAATGCCCTCAATTGTAGCCCCCATAGAACAACGATTGAAACTTGATGGAGTGATTTTCGTTAACAGCAACCAAGCAATAGCACCTGTATTGGCTCAAAATCTGACCGACATTTCCTATATTCTTAAGCAAGAACTTGAGAATGAACCCATTGCTCAAGATATAAAGAATATTATCCCTGAAATTGTTAAATCATTTGAATATTGACTATGTATAGAAACATTACAATTACGGCTATCTTTGTATTAATCACACTTTCTGCGCACGCTCAAAACAGCCAGGCGATAGTGATAAATCAAGGCAACGGCATTTCCGACCAGATCACAACAAAAAGTAGTGAGATATTCATCAACGGAATATCATCGAAAGAAGACATAGGAGGAGTGGAGGCTAATATTATACCAACGCATCCAGGAAGTCCCTTTGGCAACCTGCAATTCAAGAACTACAATGATTTTCCTGTCTCTATAAACTATGAGGTAAGCGCCTATCACGAAAATATACCAACTCAACTGACAGGAGCGATAGTACTGCAAGCGGGCGAAACAAAATCAAGCGCGACAACCTATTATAGACCTGAAAGCGTCAAATTGATTTCCCGCCGGCTAAATTCCGGGAATACCCAATCAAGACAGCCTAATATGGAATCCGGACGCACTAAATCCGAAGAGAAAGAGCATCCTCTTGACGGTGTTCTCGATAAAATCGGAGGTTATCTTTATGCCTATCCTAATTTCGTAAAGTGCACATCTCCGGAAATAAATAAATTTGTTCAAAACCTGAACAACAAACGTGTTTACGGATGCAGCAACTGGCGAGTTGCCACTCCGGCAGAAGCCTCATTGATAAATAATAAGGCAAAAGACGGCATCCCATTGGGCACTTCCGACAATCTTAACAATGACAATATTACATATAATTTTATAATCGTATGCGAGTAAAGATATATTTGATTTTCCTGATTTGCAATTTGATACCGGCAATAGCAGCGAATGCCCAAACGGCTTCAAACTACGCTATAATTCAGGTGAATCCCTCCAACTCAACAGTATTTGTGGATTCAAATGAGTTTCCCTCAAAAGACGGAATTGCATCCTGTCTTCTTTCCGAGGGGAAACATTCTTATAAAATAACATGTCCGGATTTTGAAACAGCAGAGGGATATTTTACCGTGAATGCAGACCGGCGCACTGAAATCACGGTGACACTTCGGTCTGTCAAAGCACACTTGACTCTTACATCAGAAATGGATGATGTCACACTCTATATTGATGGCAATATAATAGCCGGAACAAAATGGAGCGGCTATGTCGATTCGGGGAAACATACTGTAAAAGCAGAGAAAAACGGATATCAGCCTTATGTATCAACCTTTGCAATAGAAAATGGCGACAGCAAGGAAATAAAGATACCCAATCTGCAAAAGGAAACGGGAGGCGTGAATGTAAACATCCTGCCTTTTGACGCAGAAGTCTATATAGATGATAAAATGGCCGGACTATCGCCATTAGTAATAAATAATCTTGATGCAGGCAAACACAGTTTATTGATAAAAAAGGAGAATCACCATCCTTTGGAAACAGCTTTTTATATACAAGAAAATAAACTGACCAATATTGAAGGCACGCTCAAGCCCTACGAGTCGGTTGATTTGGGGTTAAGTGTTGAATGGGCTTCATGCAATCTCGGGGCAACAGAGCCTGAGGAAACAGGAGACCTTTACTGTTGGGGAGCCCCGGCCCCATCATGGGATTATTCGCCCGCATGTAAAACCAATTCATTTGGATTGACAAACTTAATGGCAGAAGAATCGGTATGGACAAGTTCCTATACTTATGATGCAGCAAAGAAAAATTGGGGCGAATGCTGGAGGATGCCAACTCATAGAGAAATTCAGGAATTGATTTCAAAATGCAGATGGATAAAGACTCGCATAAATGGCGTAGAGGCATTAAAAGTTATCGGACCAAACGGCAATTACATCATATTGCCTTACGGTGATTATTGGGCAGGAGACCGAAACAAAAACTGGAACATTTCAGACATGAGAGCGTATAGTTTACGAATTTATGATGTTAATGGCGATGACTACATTCAGGTTAGTTGCGGAGATTCATGGCTTAAAGTATACGAAGACGCAAGCAAAAATTATCGCTCTACCGGATATGATAATTCCAACTTTGAAAGGGCTATGTGGAAAAAACTAATGATTCGGCCGGTACTGGTGATTCGGCCGTTGAAGTAAATCAAAAGAGGCATATACCCCGCGTAGAAACGCGGGGCACGGGGGACGGGAGGATGGCGAGGGAAAACGAGGGATATCGAAAGAAATCGAGAGATGCCGAGGAGGGGGATTATGCCACGCGTTGAAACGCGGGGCACAGGGGCGGGTGGATGGGGGGCGCAAGCCGGAGGCTCGCGTTCCTAAGGGT
>CANRZQ010000076.1 GCA_947644475.1 uncultured Muribaculaceae bacterium | reverse complement strand
GTACACAAATTTCACAGATTGCACGAATTTCACAAATTTCTTTCCGAATCGCTACGCGATTCCATGCACCGACTTTTCAGTTTGCGCCTCTTTTTCTTGTTTTTTTCTGTTCGAGTTCGTTGAGCCTGCGCTGCCGCTCCATGTCTTTTTTCACCTCGTGGATGTCGTGTACCTTTATTATGGGGCCGGTGACCATGTTGGTCAGACGGCGCCACACGGCCTGGCCGAAATTGCGTCTTGGCTTGGGACGCCCAAGGCGCGAGTCGGGCTGAATGGCCAGTCGGCTTCCGTCATGGTCGATTCCCTCCACTCGGGCTATGAGGGCAAGCGCATCCGCCGACTTGCCGGGCACTATTTCCGACGGAGGCCTCAGGTCAAGCGAGCGTAAATCGACGTTTTCCCATTCCTGCGCCTCTTTTATGGGGATATACGCCCTGTCGATTATATAGACCTGTGCGTATGTGTCGACAAAAAATGGCTGATGCGGCTTGTGGAAACTGAACAGCGGGTGGCCGCGGCCTTCCGACGAGATTTTGCAGTCGATTCTCTCGATGTCGCGGGCACGTATGATGCTGTCCTCGGGAATACTGAACCTGAATTTTACCCGGAATTCGTGAAATTCTATATCGTCGCGGAAGAAAAGCGACAGGTCGGGCACCCAGCGGCGGGCAGTGGTGTCGGCAAGTATATTTGCGCGAAGCGAGATTCCGTCGCTGTCGCTTTTCCAAATCTCCGCAGGGCTGTATCGTCCGAATAATGTGTCGGCGGCGTTGGTGCCGGCAGCTATCTTTTGCGGAATACCAACTCTCCTGACTACCCCAACCCAGTCCGACCATGAAAAATGATGGCTGCATTTGTCGCTCACGCTGTCGAGGCCGCCATAGTCCTTGAAGCGATAATACGACTTTGTAGTCAGGACTCGCGGCCTCCTCCATCCGCGCATTTTCTTTGTCGGACGGTCGGGCAGCATGAAGTCGACCCATTTTTCCCGAAAAAGAATCACGGTGTCGGTATATGTCGTAAGTGTCGACGAGTCGCGCACAAAGGCAAGAATGTGCAAGGCCCGGTTTTCGCCGGGGGTATAGACAAATTCGGGCAGCACATGCACGCCCGACAACTTGTCATGCTTGGGCCTGCGGCCATAGGAGGGGATTACGGCAAGAAGCAATAGCAGTATCAGGGAATTTTTCATACCGGCGGATATCATAGGATAATTTTTCGCCGGTGAAAGTACAAAGCATTGTCTATGCCGACAACACTCCTAACGTTTTTTAACCGCAAATTTATGCCGTATAACCTTTTTTAACCGCCTGAAACACCTGAAAGTTAACGGTTTTAACTGTCTTTAAATCCATTAACAATCCCGGCTATGGCTTTGGCGTCGGCCTCGCTCGTGCACGAACTTACCGGAAGGCTCACCACCTCGCGCCCGATGCGCTCGGCTATTGGCAACGACAGCGAGGAGTAGCGGCTGTAACATGGCTGGCGATGAGGCACAGTGGCGTAATGCACCGCAGTCTCCACTCCGTTGGCGGCAAGGTATGCCCGGAATGTGTCGCGGTCGGCAACCCGCACCACAAATTGATGCCATACCGACGTCTCGGCCGCTGCCGGAGCGGGAATCGAGACAAGGGGGTTGGCAATTTCCGAAAGATATATGGCGGCATTGGCGCGGCGGGCGCGGTTTTCCTCTGCCAGATGCGGCATCTTGGCCGACAGGATGGCTGCCTGCATGGGGTCGAGACGGCAGTTGAGCCCGGCATAGATGTTATCGTACTGCCGCAGGCTGCCATAATTGCGCAGGGCCGCGACGGCGCGTGCCAGTTCGGCGTCGTGGGTCACGACAGCACCGGCGTCGCCCATGGCGCCGAGGTTCTTCGTAGGATAGAACGAGAACGCCCCGGCATGGCCGAGCGATCCGGCGGCTATGGTTCCGAACAGGCCGGGGGTTTCCGACAGCGCGCCAATGGCCTGGGCATTGTCTTCTATCACAAGCAGATTGTGGCGGCGCACTATTGAGGCAAGCGTGGCATCCCAGCATACACGGCCATAAAGATGCACGGGCATCACGGCACGCGTGCGCGGCGTGACGGCGGCCTCTACTTTTGCGCTGTCGAGATTGAGCGTGGCAAGGTCAGGCTCGACAAACACGGGTGTAAGCCCGTTGTCGGTAATGGCAAGCACTGACGCGATATAGGTGTTCGACGGCACTATCACTTCATCGCCGGGCGCGAGGCGACCCAGTTCAATCCATGCCCGAAGGATAAGGCGCAGGGCGTCGAGCCCGTTGCTAACGCCCACGGCATATGGAGCACCGGTATATGCCCGGAGGTCGGCTTCAAACCGCTCAACCTCTCCGCCGCCTATATAGCGGCCCGAACGTATCACGCGCAGGGCCGCGTCTTCGATTTCCGGCAGATATGGCCGGTTGATGCTACCAAGGTCGAGGAAAGGATAACGAACGTCCACATCTCCCCCACTCCCCATCTTCCCGACTTCCTCACTTCCCGACTCCCCATCTTCCCGACGTCCCAACTTCCCATCCGCCGAAAGACGCAGGAAGTCATGATAGTCGCGGATATAATCTTCCTCGGAGTATCGCTCGGAAGTGAGCACAAGGCACACTGCGCCGGAGGTAAAATTGTCCATCGTGCGCCAGTAGCCGGGCGGTATCAGAAGCCCGGACCAAGGACGGCTGAGGTGAAACGACTTCTCGGTGAAGCCGTCGGTTACTTTCACGTTGAAACTGCCGCTGAGCGCTATAAGCAACTGCTGGCAACTGTAATGGGCGTGTCCCCCGCGCTCGGCATCGGCCGGCACGTCGTAGAGATAGAACACGCGCTTTATATCAAAGGGAACCGACCCGCCGGCTCCCCCTTCGATAAACGAAAGGTTGCCCCGCGGGTCGTTGATGCGTGGAAATGTAATTATTTCAGGATATTTTGCCATCGGCAAGGTTGATGAGATACTGTCCGTAATGGTTAGCCTTCATGGGCATGGCCAGTTCGCGCAGACGGTCGGCATCGATAAAGCCGCGGCGATAGGCTATCTCCTCAAGCGCGGCCACTTTCAGCCCCTGGCGTTTCTCGATGGCCTCGATAAACGCCGAAGCCTCCATCATGGAGTCGATGGTGCCCGTGTCGAGCCATGCGAAGCCTCGGCCGAAGCATTGCACTTTCAGACGCTGCTCGCGCAGGTACTCTTCATTCACCGTGGTGATTTCGAGTTCGCCGCGCGCGCTTGGCTTCACCTCGGCGGCCACCTTCACCACATCGTTGGGGTAGAAGTAAAGCCCGACGACGGCCTTGTCGCTCTTTGGATTGGCCGGCTTTTCCTCTATCGAGAGGGCGTTGCCCTCGGCATCGAGTTCAACAACGCCATAACGCTGAGGGTCGAGAACCGAGTAGCCAAACACCGTGGCCTTGCGCTCCTCGGCGGCTGTACGCACGGCCTGATGCAACATTCCGGTGAATCCCTGTCCATAGAAGATATTGTCGCCGAGCACAAGACACACGTCGTCGTCGCCGACAAACTCACGGCCTATTATGAATGCCTGGGCCAGCCCCTCGGGACGAGGCTGCTCGGCATAGGTGAAATTCACGCCAATCTGCTCGCCGCTTCCGAGCAGACGCTTGAAGCCGGGAAGGTCGGTGGGCGTGGATATGATGAGGATGTCGCGGATGCCTGCAAGCATTAGCACCGAGATCGGGTAATAAATCATGGGCTTGTCGTAGATAGGCACCAACTGCTTGGAGATTCCTCTCGTTATGGGGTAGAGGCGCGTTCCGGACCCGCCTGCAAGTACGATTCCTTTCATCTAAATTTGTTATTAGTCGTTAGTCAATAGTCATTATCTGTCGGCGTACATCTGCTGATAGTACTTCTGATAGTCGCCGGAGGTAACGGATTCCACCCATTCGGGATTGTCGATATACCAGCGGATGGTCTTGCGGATGCCGTCGGAAAATTTTGTGGCCGGGGTCCAGCCCAGTTCCTTGGCTATCTTGTGAGGGTCGATGGCATAGCGCATGTCGTGGCCGGGTCGGTCGGTGACATAGCGGATAAGGTCGGTGCGGGGTTCCGTTCCGGTCATTTCGGCCACGAGGTCGATAACGAGATGCACAATGTCGATATTCTGCATTTCATTGAAGCCGCCGATATTGTAAATCTCCCCTACCCGTCCGCGGCGGAGCACGGCGTCGATGGCACGGGCGTGGTCCTCGACATAGAGCCAGTCGCGCACGTTCACGCCCTTGCCGTAAACAGGCAGTTCACGGCCGTTGCGTATGTTGTTGATGAGCAGAGGAATGAATTTCTCGGGGAAATGATAAGGGCCATAGTTGTTGGAGCAGCGTGTGATGTTCACCGGCAGCCCGTATGTATCGTGGTAAGCCATCACGAGCATGTCGGCCGAGGCCTTCGATGCCGAATACGGCGAGTGGGGCGACATCGGGGTCTGTTCCGTGAACATTCCGGGGCCATAGACGCGGATGGTGTCGCGGCCGGGAGCCACGTCGCGGATGTCCTCGTCAATCGCCTCGTCGCGGGCTTCATCGCCAAGTTCGAGCGCGCCGTACACCTCATCAGTGGATATTTGCAGATATTTGCGGTCGCCCGGCTCCTTGCCCCAGAAATCGCGGGCAGCGTCGAGCAGAGTCTGCGTGCCGAGTATATTAGTCTCGAGGAAAAGGCGAGGATTGGTTATCGAGCGGTCGACATGGCTTTCCGCTGCGAAATTCACAATGTAGTCGGGGTCAAACTCACGCAGGATTGAATCAACAAGCGCACGGTCGCCGATATCACCTTTGACAAAACGCACGTTGGGCAATTCGATTTCATCTTTTATAGTCATCAGGTTGCCGGCATATGTGAGGGCGTCGAGAATCACAATCTCCACGTCTTTGCCATATTGTCCGAGAAGATATTTCACGAAGTTGGCTCCGATAAAACCGGCGGCGCCGGTCACAAGATATTTCTTAGTCATTGCGATAACAATTGATTATTCATTTCCGACGCAAAGATAACAATAATTTTTCAATCCATAAATATATCCCATTCATAATTTACGGCAGCGGCCCGCCGTTCCTGTTCCGGAACGACGGGCCGCCTGTTTATCTTAGAGCCAGAGGGCTTACTTGATGTTTTTGCGGATTGTGTCGACAATGCGGCGCGCATCGTCAAGTGACACATACGGACCCGACGGCAGACACAGGCCACGGGCAAAAAGGCTTTCAGACACGCCGTTGACATAAGCCGCAGCATCGGCATACACGGGCTGTCGGTGCATGGGCTTCCACAGCGGGCGGCTCTCGATGCCCTCGCGGTCGAGGGCCATGCGCATCGCCTCGACGTTGCGGTTAGGCTCGCAGTCGGTATGCGCGCTCTTGGCCTCATGGGTCACGCCGGCGGCTCCGCCCACCGCGCCTTTCACCACCTCGGCATATGCGTCTTCCTCGCCGACAACCCTCAGCGACGGGTCGAGCACAATGGTATTGAGCCAGAAATTAGAGTCGTACTCCGGCGCAGGGTTGCCGTGGAATTCGATTCCGTCAATCTTGGCAAACTCCTCGGAATAGAACGAGGCAAGCATCTGGTGATGGGCAATATGCTCGTCGAGAATTGTCATCTGCCCGCGGCCTATGCCGGCGCAGATGTTCGACATGCGATAATTATATCCGATTTCCTCATGCTGATAGTAAGGATACGACTCGCGGGCCTGCGTGGCATAAAACATCACCTTCTTTGCCGCCTCTGCGTCGGGGCAAATAAGAGCGCCGCCGCCCGAGGTGGTAATCATCTTGTTGCCGTTGAACGACAGCACGCCATATCGGCCGAACGTTCCGAGCACCTGGCCGCGATAGCGCGAGCCCAGGCCTTCGGCGGCATCCTCAATCACGGGTATGCCATAGCGGTCGGCAATCTCCATTATACGGTCGATCTTGTACGGCATGCCATATAGAGCCACCGGAATTATCGCCTTGGGAGCCTTGCCCGTCTTGGCTATACGGTCCTTGATAGCCGTCTCGAGCAAATCCGGGTCCATATTCCAAGTCTCGGCTTCCGAATCCACCAGCACCGGCTTCGCGCCGAGATAAGTAATCGGGTGACACGACGCGCAGAACGTGAACGACTGGCAAATCACCTCATCGCCCGGTCCGACTCCGCATGCAATCAGAGCCAGATGCACCGCCGCCGTCCCCGCCGACAGCGCCACCACCTTCTTAGCCCCCCTTTGTCCCCCCTCAGGGGGGAAATTGGCTGACGCATCCTCGCCCTGAGCGAGATGTGTTAGCGTATCTTTGATTTTGGCTTCGACAGCCTCTATGTTGTGGAGAACCTGCTCGTTTGTAAATCGAAGCACAGTATATCCCAGGCTTTTAAGAAATTCTGTTCTATACCCATCCCATTCCTGCTGTTCGGGTGCATTGTGATAATCACCGTCAACCTCGATTACCAGCCCTTTTTCCAGACAAATAAAGTCGGCAATATAATCGCCAATAACATGTTGGCGGCGGAAATTAAACCCGAGATTATCATTGCGCAGCAACGTCCACATTGCCAACTCGGCTTCGGTAGAATTTTGCCTCATCCTCTTGGCATTATCTTTGAGCAAATCGTAATTCAGCGGATTTGCCGTCTGATAAGCCCGGCGTTGTTCCCCACGCAGAGCCCCCCTTTGCCCCCCCACAGGGGGGAGACTGGCTGACGCATCCTCGGCCGAAACCGGAAACACCTTTCCACACGCCCATCGCGCAGGCAAGGTCCCCCCTTCGGGGGGATTTAGGGGGGCTTTTGTATTCACGAAGTCCTCGAGATCCTTCTCGAAGCCGTTTACGTTTGGTCCCAGAGGCACGACCCAGTTGCCGTCAAAAGCCTCCTGCACATATTTCATCTCATTGCCCGACATATGCGCCAGGCACAGCAAAACTCTTTCTGCCATAATATATTAATTAAGTTGTAATCTTCAATACAACGCCACCCCACGAGTAACCGACACCAAAGCCGCAGAGGAGGATATTGCCATGCAAAAGATTTTGTTCTTGCGCATCTTTCAGGGCTATTGGGATGGAATTGCTCACGGTGTTGCCGATGTCGGCCATGTTAACGAAGAATCTTTCACGCGGAATTTTGATTTTCTTCCTCAAGAATTCAAGCATGAATTTGTTAGCCTGGTGAAACACAGCCAAGTTTGTATCCTCGACAGACAGTCCGTTTTTATCAAGGGTTTGCCGTACCACAATTGGCACATTTTTCTGTGTGAAATTGAAAATTTCTCCGCCATTCATGAAAAGAAAATCCGACGAGTGCGGGTTCCCGTTCTCATCAAACGTCAAATCGCCTGTTTTCTCATGAAAACGCGAGGCGCCTGTCTTCAACATCAGATTTTCCGCACCGCTTCCGTCTGTGCCAAGAGCAAAATCTCCTATTTCTGCAAAACCCTCATCAGACACAATGGTTGCCGTTGCTGCATCACCGAAAATAGTTCGGTTGCCTTTGTCGCGCGGATGCAAGTATTTGTTGTAGGTCTCGGCAGTAAGCAAAAGAATATTTTTTGCCACTCCTGCTGCAATAAGCCCTTTGGCAACCGCCAAACCATAAATATATCCCGAACAGCCGAGATTAAAATCAAAAGCCCCGCAACATACGGGCAAACCGAGCCTGTGCTGGATTATACACGACGACGATGGAAGGAAGTAATCAGGACTTTGTGTGCACAACAACACAAAATCAATATCCTCACGTTTTATATCAACATGTTCATCAAACAGGAGTTCAGCTGCTTTCACGGCCATATCCACGGCAGTCTCTTCCGTGGCGACGTGACGGGAACATACACCGACCTTATCGGCAATCTTCTCGACAGTCCACTCTGGAAATTCAGCCACCAGCTGCTCATTGGTGACAACGCCTTTTGGCAAATAATATTGAATCGCTTTTATATAAGCCATATACTAATATGATATTGAACGGCCGCCATCCATCAGGATGCTGGAGCCGGTAACCCAGGCCGAGGCATCCGAAAGAAGATATATCACTGCATATGCAACCTCTTCCGGTTTGCCATAGCGCTTAAGCGGATACCTTTCCCGGTCGGCCTCCCATTGCTCCTGAGTAAGCGAATCTCCTTGCATTATAGGAGTCTCAACCATACTTGGCATCACCGAGTTCACCCTCACATGTCTTGGCGCACATTCCAATGCAAGCCCTTTGAGAAGACCATTCAATGCACCTTTTGTCGACGAATATAATGTACCGCCAATATACGACGAAACAATTCCCGATGTTGAAGTTATGAATACAATAGAACCGTTCTTGTTGATTTTTTTAGATTTCAGAAGTTTCTGGGTTAATTTCAACGGAGCGAAGAAATTAATATCGAACATCCTTTTTATCTCCTCCTCTTTCAAGAAGTTGAATAATGAGTGCCCGCTAATGCCTGCACAATGTACGATTCCATCGATTTTGCCCATATTACAGAGGCTGTCATGCGTAGAATCTTCGGTCATATCTCCTTCAATCATAATATGACCTTCCCCGCAGAGCCTGTCATACGTTGCCTTCAGTCTTTCCGGATTACGACCATTGATTATCAATGTGGCCCCTAAACGGGAACACTCTATTGCCGTAGCCTGTCCGATGCCGGAAGAGGCACCGGTAACAAGCACGGTTTTCCCGGTCAGTGAAAATGGATTATAATTTTCCATCTCAGATCTCGATTAAGTCAGGAACACAGATTCTATTTGTCTCAAAATACGCGCTGCCCCATGATAGGCCGACACCAAACCCGCATGCCACATGGCGCAGTTTGCCATTGCGCAGTTTGCAGGCTTCACGTGTGACCAAAGTCAACGGTATGGACGCGCAGGATGTGTTGGCGAACTCGTCCATGCTGTAAGGTACTTTTTCCTCAGGCAATTTCAATTTCTTACGTATCTTCTCATTCATCATCATGTTGGCCTGATGGAAGGTGAACAAATCGACTGAATCCAAGTCAATATCAAAATGCTCAGCCAACTGTTTTACTGATTTGGGAGCCTTGGTGATTCCAAAAGAGAATACACTCATGCCATCAAGTATCACATGAACGGGGGTACGCCTGATTCCATCTCCTTCCTCAATATATTTGAGGGAATTTTCCGTGATGGGATTTCTATAACCTCCATCAGGAATGATTATCGCATCATATCCTTCGCCATCCGTATTGAAAACGTAGTTAATCGGAGATACATTCTCATTGTATTCAAGCGCAGTGGCCGTACCGGCATCTCCAAACAGAGGAAATGTGCTTTTGTCTTCCGGCGAACATACCTTCACAATCGTATCCCCGGCAAGGAGCAATCCTTTGCGAATCGTACCGTTCTGCATCAAAGAGGAAATAACACTCATGGCATATACCCAACCCGAACAACCAAGGGATATATCGAGTGTGTAACATGTGGACGGAAGACCGAGCCGCTGTTGTAGAATTGGAGAAGTGGCAGGGCTTATATAGTCTGGGGTCTGCGTCACGAACACCAGTGCGTCAATTTCCGCTTTTTCCCAACCAAGGTCGTTAATCAGCCTTTCTGCTGCCGCATAACAAAGATCTGACGTAGTCTGGTCCGGCTTTGAACGCCGGCGCGCCTTTATCCCTGTGGTAGACAGGAAATTGTCGGCACCATTCCATTTGTAAACCTCCGATATGCTGTCATTCGTACTTGGCACACATGCAGCCATACCGGAGATTTTAACGTTGTTTATAGCGAGAAATGCCATTATTGTTTGCGCGATTTTACTACGTTGAAGATGTCTTCCACAGTAGTGGCATTGCGGATGTCATCGCCTTTGAGGGTTACTTCGTATTCCTCGTCGGCCATGGCGATTACAGCGAGGGCGAGCAGCGACGACCATTCGTCGAGAGTTTTAAACTCGGTTGCTGCTGTGATTTCTGAGGCATCTGTATCCTCAAACTGGTTAGCGAAGTTCGCTACAAATTCATTAATTTCCATTTGTTAAAGTATTTTGGGTTGTTAAAATTTCATTATCAACGCCGGAACGCCCAGATACGTGCATCCGTCCTTAGGACGCCGCAGCAACGCACTGCACGCGCCAAGATGTATGCCCGAACCAATGCGCACTCCTTGATGCACAAACGAATTTGCACCAAAAAGATTGCAATCGCCGACTTTCAATTCTCCTGACAATCGTGTGCCCGGCATAGCAACATTGCAATTGCCAAGCACAGAATCGTGACCAAGCGTAACAAAGCCATTGAAGATATTGAAGTCGCCCAGGCGGGTGTTGCAACTCAAAACACTTCCGAAGCCTATTATGTTACCATGGCCAAGTTTATCATATATATTTCCGTATGAAATGACATCCGGAGCTATTATATTTGGAAATTCTATTTGTGGATTTGTAATTTTTTTTGTGACGATATCAAGTATCTTCGGCGAACCGATGGCCATAACTACATTCATCGGGCCATTCCATCCATTCAGTTCGTCTATACCTCCGAGTATCTCTCCATACTCATTACGGCTCCCACATGGAAGTCCGTCGTCGAAAAAGCCAATGAGCCTCCACTGCGGCCCGGCCTCATTAATTATATTCAGCAGGCAGGCAACCTCACGTCCGAGGCCGCCGGCGCCATATATGGCTATATCTTTCATCGTCAGGCTGCAAATTTAACAGTTACAAACTCACAGCCGTCAAATGCTACTGTACGCGCTCTGCCCCTACGTTCGGGGGGGGGGGGGTAAAATATTGGTACTCATAGTTTTACACGGATTGCCGAATGCTATAACAC
>CANRZQ010000075.1 GCA_947644475.1 uncultured Muribaculaceae bacterium | reverse complement strand
CCATGTTTGAGTGGAGCGACGAGGAGCAGCGTCTTATGGCCATGCACCATCCCTTCACCCATCCCAAGGACGAGGATATCCCCATGCTCGATACCGACCCGGCGGCAGTGCGCGCCGACGCCTACGATATGGTAATCAACGGCGTTGAGGTTGGCGGCGGCTCAATCCGTATCCACGACTCGGCCCTGCAAGCCAAGATGTTCGAAATCCTCGGCTTCACGCCCGAAAAGGCACAGGAGCAGTTCGGCTTCCTTATGAACGCCTTCAAGTTTGGCGCGCCCCCTCACGGCGGCCTTGCCTACGGTCTCGACCGCTGGGTGTCGCTCTTCGCAGGCCTCGATTCAATCCGCGACTGCATCGCTTTCCCGAAAAACAACTCGGGCCGCGACGTGATGCTCGACGCACCGGCCGCTCTCGACCAGAAGCAGCTCGACGAACTCTCGCTTGCGATAGTCGAGGAAGAGAAAAAATAAACGACAATGACCAACGGAGCCATTATAAACGAAATCACCCGGTTTGCCCCGCCCTCGCTGCAAGAGGAGTGGGACAACACCGGCTTGCAAGTAGGCCGGCTTTCCGACGAGTGCACGGGCGTGTATATCTGCCTTGACGTTACGCCCGAAGCCGTCGATGCCGCCGTCAGGGCCGGTGCCAACCTTGTTGTGGCCCATCACCCGCTGTTTTTCCGCGGCGTGAAGCGTCTCACGGGCGCCGACCGCGTGCAGCAGGCAGCAATGAAAGCCATAGCGGCCGGAGTGTCGGTCTACTCGTCGCACACGGCAGCCGACTCCACCCGGGGCGGCGTGAGTTACATCCTTGCCGAGCGTCTCGGCATTGAGCCGCTGCGCACACTCGCGCCGTTGAAAGGCCGCATGGTGCGTTTGCAGGTGATTGTGCCCCGGAGCCATGCCGACGAGGTGCGTCTTGCCCTTTTCGACATCGGATGCGGAGCGGCCGGAGGCTACGACTGCTGCTCGTTCAACACCGAAGGCGAAGGCACATTCCGCGCCCTCGACGGCTCAAACCCCTTTGTGGGCGAGATAGGCGAGTTGCACGCCGAGCCGGAGACAGCAATCGATATGGTGCTCTCGGCCGAACTCATGGGCAAGGCCCGCGATACCATCGCACAGGTGCATCCCTATGAGTGTCCGGCCTACTCCTTCACTGCCATGCTCAATGAGGCGGAAGACCTCGGCCTCGGCATCTGCGGCACGCTCGCCACGGCGATGACCGCCTCGGAATTTGCCGCGCATGTAAAGGAGCGGCTTGGAATAGAGGCCGTCACCACTTCAATTTACCCCGACGACATCCGTATACGCCGTGTAGCCGTATGCGGCGGCTCCGGAGGCGAGTTTATACAGGCGGCGAAGGCTGCCGGCGCCCAGGCCTACGTCACGGGCGACATCCGTTATCACGATTTTGTCGACAATGTCGGCGAGATATTCCTCGTCGATGCCGGCCACTACCACACCGAAGCCCCCGTAAAGGAGGCCTTTGCATCGGCAATACGGAGCCGCTTTCCCGGCGTGGCCGTGACAGTGGCCGACGACGACTGCCCCGTGCGCATACTTTAATTGATAAAAACAAAAACATTAATACATATATGGCAACAGACAAGAAAAACGAGCAGATAGCATCTGTGGAAGAGCGTTTGAAAGCCCTCTACCAGTTGCAGACAATCCTCTCCGAAATCGACCGTATCAAGACTATCCGCGGCGAACTTCCTCTCGAAGTGCAGGACTTCGAGGACCAGGTGGCCGGATTGCAGCACCGTATCGAGAACTTCACGGCTGAAATCGAGGAACTCCAGCAAAACCTCGTTTTCGAAAACGAAAAAATCAACAACGCCAAGGCCATCATCGAGGACCACAAGGTGAAAATCGACAACGTGCGCAACAACCGCGAGTTCGACCTCCTTTCCAAGGAAATCGAATATCAGGAACTCGAAATCAAACTTTGCGAAAAGCACATCTCTGAATTCCGCAAGGCCATCGAGGCCAAGAATATGGAAATCGAGGCCACACACGGCCATCTCGCCGATGTGAAACACATCCTCGCCGAAAAGAAATCCGAACTCGACGAAATCGTGTCGGAAACGCGCCAGGAAGAAGAAGCCCTCAAAACAAAGGCCAAAAACCTCGAGCCTAAAATCGACGAATTCACCCTCAAAGCCTTCAAGCGCATCCGCAAGAACGCCCGCAACGGCCTCGGCATCGTCTACGTGCAGCGCAACGCATGCGGCGGCTGCTTCAACCGCATCCCCCCGCAAAAGCAGATGGAAATCAAGATGCACAAAAAAGTCATCGTTTGCGAATATTGCGGCCGCATCATGATCGACCCCGACCTCGCCGGCGTAAACGAATAAGCAATTCACGATTAACAATGCACAATGCACAATCCCTTGCCGGGATTGTGCATTTTTTTTCGCCTTTTGAGAATTATCATTGATGCAGGAACACAATCCTCGGGATTGTGAAAATTGTCACAGAAGTAGGAACATAAGCCTCCGGCTTGTGAAAAATGCAACGGATGCGAGAACGTTTATCGCGGAGCACTTTGCCTATGGCAATGAATCCTCGGGATTGTGCAAATATCCACAAGCCGGAGGCTTGTGTTCCTGCATATTGCAGCGGCGTTTTTGTATGGATAAATGCTATTTGTCGCCGTAATGCCCTTTGAGGGAGATGACATTGACTATCACTTTTTCATCCTCAATGGCATAAATCAATCTTTCGCTCTTGGAGATTCTTCTACTCCATAGGCCCGACAGTTCGCCTTTCAGTTGTTCGACTTGGCCGGTGCCGTAGGTTGGATGTTCTGTTAGTTCTACAAACAAGTCCGCTATCTTTTTGAGTATTTTCTTTTGACCGGACTTTCTCCATTCTTTAAGATGTTTTTGAGCCTCGGGCTGTAAAACTATTTCGTAAGTCATACGCCCAAGATATCCTTTATCTCACCTATGCTGAAAGCCTTGCCTTTGCCTGCTTTCATTTCTTCCATGCCCTTTTTTACAGAAGCCATGTTTTCCGGGTCGTCAAACCATGCGTCACCGGAAGGTGAAGGGTTCTCGCTTATGTCCACGACAATGGAGTCTGCTTTTGATATAAGTAATGTCTCTATATATTTTTTCAGGCTTTTTCCTTGTGCCACTGCCAGAATAGAGAGTTTTTGAAGCGTGTCGACAGGAAGATCAATGTTTTTGCGCTTGAGATTTATTGCTGTTGCCATGTTATTAAGTTTTATAGTGCAAAGATATAAAATATACATAATATATACAAATTGAAGGGTGATATTGTTCTTACTAAGTAAAACTTACTGTTAATATAATATTAAAATGGGGGGGGTATTGTAAATATTTTATTAAATTTATACCTTTGACTTTTCAAGCCAATTTGTATTGCAGAATGATGTAAAACACATTTCCATGTTCAAGGTAAAAGTATTTTTATTTTATATATTGTCTTTCGTTGCCGTTTTTTTGCAAGGATGCAACGATGATATTTTTGTGGAGCAGGTGCCCGATTTGGTAGACAACATCAAATTGTCGGGATATGGTGATGCCGCCAAATTCAAGTTGCCGATCGACGGTTTGCAAAATGTGACGTTTGGCAACGAGACTGACTATCGTACCTATACCGATTATTATGATGCCAACGGCGAGCCGGCCGGCAGCCTTGCCAATGTCAGGAAGATAGTCTATGGGTCGCCTCGTTTCAGAATCGAGGTCGACATCGACGGCGAGGACGTGGAGGTGCGGTCAATAGCCAACACCTACCGCTCCAACCTGATTGTGTGGGCTAATCTCGATTACGGATATATGACCCGCTCGGTCGACATAATAATTACTCCCGGCGCCCCGATGGAGATTAAGGAGTGCTCATATTTTATGGATTATGGGCAGAGTGGCGTCACGAGAATCCGCGGACTCAGGCAGCGTGTCACCAACAATACCGACCGCCCGCAACGCGCCGTGTACTACCCCTACAAGGATGCACGCTCGATAATAGATGTTGAGGCCGAGGACCAAGTGTTCGACGGCATCAAGGCCACGGTGCCCGTGCCGCTTTTCGCCGACGGCGAGTGGCGCGAGAACGCCGATAATACGGCGGAGATTGTCGTGGGCGAAACCTCGTATTTTTACTCCCGGGGCGTGGATATAGCCGAGGAGGCGTATGTGGATGTGCCGCCGCAGTCGACCGTGACAATAGACCTCACTGTTGAATTTGCGACCTTCGAAGTGGATGCATGGATGGAGTTCTGCCTTCCGGGCACCGATTACGAATTGATTGTCGTGAATCCGTGCAAGATATTTCAGCCCGTTGGATACACACTGGATATGATATGCGAAGAATAGTATTTACAATTATTATAATGGCGGCGTCGGCTGTCGCGGCTGTTGCCGCCGGGCCCGGCGGAGTTGTGGAGTCGTGTTTCGGCTCCGGGTTGCAATGGCGCGTGGGCGCGGAAATGTCGCCGGCCTATGTGCCCGGCACTAATGTGTTTCTCAAAGGCATGAATCCCGAGGAGAAACGGATAAGCACGTCCTTGTCGGGCGGCGTGCGCGCCGATTTCAGTTTTGGCGAGGATTCCAGGCAAGGCCTGCTCTACAAAGGCGTGTATCAAGGCGTCGGCATCGGCGCCGTGTCGTTCTTTTCCGACGGGCTGCTCGGCACTCCCGTGTCGGCTTACGTGTATCAGGGCGCGCCCATCGTGCATCTGTCGCGGAGGCTGTGGCTGGGATATGAGTGGCGGTTTGGCGCGGCTATGGGCTGGCATCATTACGATAAGGACTATGACGACACAAACGGCGCGGTGTCGACATCGGTAACGGCCATGATGGGCCTGGGCGTGAAACTGCACTATGCGCTGTCGTCGCGCTGGACGCTGTCGCTCGGCGTCGACGGCGTGCACTATTCCAACGGCAATACGTCCTGGCCCAATGCCGGGGTGAACAGCATCGGAGCCACTATCGGCGTGGCTTATGCTTTGAATACTCAGCCCGCCACGGCTTCATCGGCCGATGTGTCTGCTTTGGCCGATGAGGCCGACCGCGGGCGGTGGTTCTTCGACATCATGGCGTATGGAGCATGGCGCAAACGGGTCGTGACAGTTGGCACATATGTTCCCGAGGCAGAACTGTGTCCGGGCAAATTCGGAGTGGTCGGCTTGCAATTCTCGCCGATGCGCGCGTTGAACCGCTGGGTGGCCGTGGGGCCGTCGCTCGACCTGCAATGGGACGAGAGCGCAGGGCTTGAGCCATACTGGATTGAGGATACTTACGACGATAACATTAAGTTTGAGCGTCCGCCATTCGGCAAGCAGATTAAGGCGGGCCTTTCAGCCCATGCCGAACTCACAATGCCGATATTCAGCATCAACGCCGGGCTCGGCTATGATTTTGTAAACCCCAAAGGAGACAAACGCTTCTACCAGTCGCTTGCATTGAAGACATTTGTCACAGAAAAAGTTTATCTCAACGTGGGCTACCGTCTCGGCAACTTCAAAGACCCCCAGAACCTGATGCTCGGCTTGGGCCTGCGGCTTTAAAGATAGATGGCAAGGTGGTGTATGAAATGACGAATTATGGTGAAAAATTAGTTATTTGTAAAAAAATGTCATATCTTTGCCGAAAATTTTTACAAATAACTAATTGATTCGCTTATGAAGTTACTATCTACTATTCTATGTGCCGCGGCTTTGGCTGGCGGCTTCACCGCCGCCGCCGAGGATGCAGCACCCACTGTCACCCTCACTTATGCCACCGCAGGCGAGAAGTATCTCGAAATCTATAATGTGCGCGGCGGAGGCCCGTATACTGTCGACTGGGGCGACGGCGTGGTTTCCGAACCCTATACCTCGGCACAAGGATTCGATGTCGAAATCAAGTCGACTACGGTTAAAATCTACGGCGACGTGCGCATGGTGCGGACGCTATATAACGACCCGCAGGACATCACTGCCGTCGACCTCGCCGATAACCCCAACTGCACCGGACTCTATTTTCCCTCATGCCAACTGTCGGCCATCGACGTGAGCGGATGCCCCAATATCCTCGTGCTCGAACTTTCCGACAACAATATTGCCGGAAAACTTGACCTGTCGAATCTCGCTTCGATTTCCTCGATTTCTGTTGACGGCAACAAACTCACCGACCTTGTCCTGCCCGAGAACACATCGTCGTGGATTTCTCTGAACTGCACCGGCAACCAACTGGAATCGCTCAATATCAAAGGCGCGGCCGGCCTCGTGGAACTTACATGCGGAGAAAATCTTTTCACATCGCTCGACCTTTCGGGATGCCCCGCGCTCGAAGAACTCGACTGCCACGGCAACCAACTTGTATCGGTGGATGTGGCAGGTTGCGAGGCATTGACAAAACTCACCGCTTATGAGAACCAACTTGTATCGGTGGATGTGTCAGCAAACAAGAATATCAGCAGCCTCTATCTGCAAGACAACAAGATATCCGACATCAACACCGAAGGTTGCGCAAAACTCTCGTGGGTGAATCTCGAGAACAACGAACTTGCCGAGTTCGATGGCGCAGGTCTTGCCAATCTCCGCAACCTCAACGTGGTGAACAATCATCTGGCATCGCTCGACTTGTCGGCAAGCCCCTATTGCGGCCAACTGTTTGTCGACAATAATGAACTGACCACCCTCGACACATCGGCGCAGGGCACATCGCTGTCGACATTCTCGTGCTCGGGCAACCGCATTTCCTCGCTCGACCTTTCGAAGAACACCTACCTTTACTGGTTTCTGGCTTCCGACAACGAATTGTCGGAAATCGACCTTTCGGGCAAGGCCTATCTCCAGCGTGTAGAGTTGTCGAACAATAAACTCACAGAACTTGACGTGACAGCAAACAGCGGCCTTGCCGAAGTGCTCGTCGACGGCAACCTGATGGAAGCCGCGGCCCTCGACGCCATTGTCAATGCCCTCCCCGATGTCACTTCCAACACAACCTCCGGCGACTGGGCCCGCCGTCTTGACATATCCAACAATCCCGGCACCGCCGCAGCCGTCACCTCTCCCGCCGTCGACAAAGGCTGGACCGTGGCAGCGACGTCAGGGATAAACGACGCCATCGGCGCGACAGGCGCATATGCAGTTGGCGGCGCAGGACGCATCGAGATCGTAGGCGACGCCTCGTCGGTAGCCGTGTACTCGATTTCCGGACAGTCGCTGGGCTCGACCCTCGATGTGGCCCCCGGCCTGTATGTAGTGACAGTCGACGGCCGCACATTCAAGGTGGCAGTCCGCTGACAGTATATTTTATAATAGATAAAAACAGCTCGGCTCACAAATGTGGGCCGGGCATTTTTTATTATCAGGCAGGAACACAATCCGGGCTCCGTTGCGAAGCCCGATTGTGCATCGTGCATTGAATTTAGTTTTGGAACACGGCGGGGTAGCGGCGCAGCAGGTAGGCCGGGGTGCACGACCAGGCGTGGCAGTAGGAGTTGACGGGATAGAAACGGTAGGGCGAGAGGTAGTCGTCGGAGGCATCGTATACTTCCCAGAAGGTGTCGGCGCCCTTGCGCACCATGCCGCCCCAGTAGTCGGCCACGAGGGCGCGGGCCTCGTCGGCCATGCCGCATTTTATCATGGCCTCGACAAGGAAATGGTGGGCGTAGGGCGAGCCGAGGCGTATAAATCCGGGGTCGGAGAGGGCACGGCTAAGCAGCGCGGCGCCTTCCTTGGCCGGAACAACACCGGCGAGCACCATCCACACCTGCGAGAGGACAGACTTCTGCGAGGGGATGAAGCCTTCGTAGCCGCTCGTAAAGGCTCGGGCATTTTTGTCGTAGAGATGCTTGCGCGCTGCCTTGCGCATTTTTGAGGCAGTGGCGTTCCAGCCCTTGGTGTCGTCGGCCATGCCGAGACGCTTGCCAAGGTCGGCGGTCTGTTCCAGAGCCATGATGGCGAGGCCCTGCATGGCGGTGGATTCCTCGATGCCGTCGCGCCAGTCGAAGAAAAGCCAGTTGAAGCCGCCGGGACGGAAGCGGTCGAAGATGCCGCGGTCGTCGACAAATGTAAGGAGGTTGTCGATCTGCGCCTTGGCCACAGGCCATAGGTCGCGGGCGGTTTCGCTGTCGCCGGTGGCGGCGAGGTATTCGGCGAGTGCCATGTTGAAGAGCAGGCTGTAAGAATAGCAGAAACTGCCGCGCTGGGGGTGAGGCTCGGGCAGTTCGAACACATTGGCGTGAAGGCGTCCGTCCTCGTTGGCGAGAGCGGCCAGGAGGTAGAGGCAGTGACGTGTGAGGTCGTGATTCTTGTAGGTGAGGTTGTTGGCGAGCGATTCGAGGTAGACGTCGCCAATCCACAGGCGGCGGTCGCGCTTGGGACCGTCTTCATATACGGTCTGCATGCACTCGGCCAGGGTGGCGAGGGCCGTGCGGTCGATGGCCGCGAACTCGTCGGAGAGCGGGATGTCGAGCACCTCGGGGGCTATCTCCGGAGCCGAGGTAGTGGCGGTGAAAGAGAGGTCGCCCATGGCGAAGTCGCAGTCGGTGGGATGGCCGAGCACGTCGATTTTCATGTAACGTCCCGAAAGGCGTCGCGGAAGGGTGTATACCGAGTCGGTGAATTCCACGGTCACGGTTTCGTCCTGGAGCCATCCGCGCGATATGGTGCCCGGATATGGGTCGAACGGCACGGCGAGTTCGGCCGGCACCTCGGCGAAGGTGAAGCGCAGGCGTATGGGGCCGTCGAGCACGCGGTTGAGCAGGTCGACGCGGAAGCGGAATGTGCCCGTAAGGTGGCGTCCGAAGTCGACAGTCACCGACTTGTTCTTTTCATCTTTGAGCGACGAGCCGAGATAAGAGCCTATTTCGCCGGCGGGGTCGACGCGCCATCCTTGATATGCCGAGGTGTCGGCCACGGCCTTTACAAGCCGCTCGGGGCGTACAATTTCTGTTTTAAGAACCGGGGTGGATGCAATGGCCTTGTCGAGCCATCCTTGGCGTTGCGAGGCATACACGTCGGCTTGCTGCGCCGACATGGCCGATGAGCATAACGCTGCAATTAGAAATAAAAAGGATTTGAGTTTCATAGGTCTGGATGTTATTGGGTGGAGAAGTTTGCAGGAACACAAGCCTCCGGCTTGTGGCTTTATTTTCACAAGCCGGAGGCTTGTGTTCCTACCGGGTTGCTATTTTCCTGCCGGGGGGCTATTTGTATTTTGCGTAGGCGCGGGCCAGGCGAGTGTGGTAGCCTCGGCGCGCATATGACGGCCCGTTGTAGCCCCGGGCAAAGGCGGCCCAGTTGTGGGAGCGGAGATGGCGGTCGAGGCCGGTGGAGCGGAGGAAATTGGCGAAGAGTTCGAGCTGGTCGCGTTCGGAGCGGCTCATGCGCTCTACAAAGTCGGACGATGACTTCGCGCCGCATTTTTTCCAGTTGAAGCCGCCGATCTGGAACATGCCCCAGAAAGTGCCCTGTATTGCAGTGAGCGAGTCTATCTCCATGGCCTGGCGCAGGCGGGCATGCTGCGCCCGCTGCTGGTTGCCGTATTTGCGGATATTTGGCCGGGCGAACACCTCGGGGTAGCGTTTGCCATATTTCGACAGGTTCACCTTGTTGCGCTTGGCCATGCTGCGGAACATCGACAAATCGAAGTTAATCACCACGGTGGAGTCGGCGTTGAAGCCGGAATGGGCGCGTCCGGCCTCGATTTCGACCACGGCATGTATTGTGGCGGGGTCGATGTCGAGTTCACGCGCCACTTCCTCAAAGTCGGTGTCGGTGAGGCGTAGCGACGGAGGCTCGGGAGCGGGGAGGGGGAGCAGGGCCTCCGGCATCTCGAAATGCCAGGGGTTGCCGTCGGGGGCGGGGATATTTTCGGGCGCGAAAGGAATATCGGCAGTCGCCACGAGGGCGACTGCCGACATTAATAATATTGTAGCGGCTCGCCGCATCATGCCTTGATGTCGGCCACTTTTTCGATTATGCGGCAAAGCTGGCCCCAGAAGCGGTCGACAGCCGGGATGTGCATTTTTTCCGAAGGAGAGTGCACGCCGCGGAGTGTCGGGCCGAACGACACCATGTCGAGGTTCGGATATTTGGTGAGGAAGAGTCCACATTCAAGACCGGCGTGTATTGCGGTGACTTTGGGCTTGATGCCGTAGAGTTCCTCGTAGGCGTCGGAGGCTATGTGCATGATGGGCGAGTTGATGTTGGGGGCCCATCCGGGATAGCCGTCGCCGTGGGTTACGTGTGCGCCGGCGAGGGTGAACACGGCTTCTACCTGGTAGGCGATGTCCCATTTGCGGGATTCCACCGACGAGCGTTGCGATGTGGTGACGAGAATCTTGTTGCCTGCGAGCATTTTCACAGAGGCGAGGTTGGTGGAGGTCTCGACGATGCCTTCCATGTCGCGGCTCATCGACACAACGCCGTGAGGCGCGCAGTAGAGAGCCTCGATGAGGCGGCGTGTGGTGGAGGAGTCAACGGCGAATTCGGGGCGTTCGGCGCTTTCGAGCTCAACCTTGAAGGTGGGTTCGATCGGGCGGTATTCAATCTCTACGTCGGCGAGGAAATTGTTGAATTCGATACGGACGTCTTCCTTGCGCGAGGTGTGCACGCCAAAGACGGCATGGGCGGCGCGGGGAATGGCGTTGCGGAGGTTGCCGCCGTCGATTTCGCAGAGCGACACTTCGTCGAACTTGCGCAGAAGGCGGAAAAGGAAGCGTGCGAGCATCTTGTTGGCGTTGATGCGGCCCAGGTGGATGTCGCCGCCGGAGTGTCCGCCCAGAGCGTTGGAAATGTCGACCTTGAAATAGTGGAAGTCGGTGGGAGCCATCGAGCGGTCGTAGTCGAACTCGGCGGTAGC
>CANRZQ010000074.1 GCA_947644475.1 uncultured Muribaculaceae bacterium | reverse complement strand
GGCCTGGGCCTGGCCTTTGACAAATTGCGAGAACGGTGTGCCAAAGAGTTCTTTCTCTCCGTGCTTGCCGCAAAGTTCGTAGATGCTCCAGAACAGGTTTCCGGCTTCTTGCAGGGTGAACTGCACATTGATCGTGTTGTCGCGGTCGATGCGCCGGTCATAGACAAATGTATATGAAATCTGGGGGATATACTGGCTCTGGAAACTTAGGGCCACGGCCGGGTTTGCCGTCATGATCGAGTCGAATTCGGCGGTGGTGTGCATAAGTTTCGTGTATGTGAGTTTGAAAAGGGTGAGCGAGTTGTTGATGTAGCGCGACGAACGCCAGTCGTAGGCAAATGATGTGTTGAACTGTGCCATCTTGAAATAGTGAGGGCGGTTGAGCATATTGGCGTTCAGCGTGATTGTGGTCCAGTTGAGCTGGCGGTGGCGGTAGGGTATAAAGCGGGGGGCCAGCAGCCGTGGGAATGCCAGCGAGCCGGTGATGCCCAGTTCGTAGGAGTTGAATATCGACTTGTGGCCCGAGCCTGTCTGCCATTCGTAGGAGCCGTTGACCTGCACGCCGAGTTGCTCTCCGCCGCCGAAGGCGTTGTGATTTTTCACGCCGAAGATAAGCCCCGGGCCGATGTAACTGTTCGACTTCGACGAGGCGTTCACTTCAAGCATGGCTTCGAGCGGCACGTCGAATGTGCATCCCACGTTCACGTCGAGCGTGGGTTCGGCTGCCGTGGTGTCGGGATATGCCTCGATGTTGATGGCATTGAAGATGCCGAGGCGCGACAGATAGGTCTGCGTGCGGTTGATGTCGCGCACCGAGAATGTTTTTCCCTCACGGAAAAGCACATTTTCAGTGATAAGTTTCTTGCGCAGGCGCGAAGGCTTCATCTCCACAAGGGTGATGCCGTGGGAGAGCGCCGTGGTGTCGGGCGTGCCGCCGCCGTTGCTGCGGAATGTGTAAACGTTGATTTTGCCAGTCTTGTAGCGCAGGGTGCCTGCCCGCGGGATGTTCGAGGCCACCGACATTTGCAGGGCTATATGTCCGGGATTCATGAGCGAGTCGGCGAGATACTCTATGTATTCGGGCCGGAAGAAATAGTATCCGCGGTTTTGGAGGCGGGTGGCGATGCGGGTGCGGGCCGACGAGAGCGAGTCCATGCAGAACCGTTCGCCCGGGCGAAGGTAGGGGTCGCGTCTTGCGATAGAGTCGATAAGATGGTTAAGCCTGCATGTGTCGGGGAGCAGCCTGAGCGTGTCGATTGTGTAGACGGGCCCGGGATTTACGGTATAGAGAATCGAGGCCTTTTTCTTGTTTTTCGGCTGCACAAGTTCGTAGGTGGCTGTGCCGCGGAAATATCCGTTGTTGTCGAGAATCTCGTCGAGCATCTTGGTGCGAAGGGCCGGGCGCACGTCGGATACGAGCACGGGCTCTTTCACCAGTTTGTTATATATCCAGCCTTTTATGCCTTTTGCCGAGTCGCTCCAATTATTATACACCCACAGCCCCACGGGCAGCACATACAAGGTCTTTGGTGTCGCCTCTACGTCGACGGCTTCCTGAAGCACTTCTTTTACTCCGGGTGCAAGGCGCATCGAGTCTGCTGTCTCCACTTTCAGGCCTTTGAGGCCGGTGTAAAGCAATTCGCCATCGGGGATGCGCCGTGTGGTGGAGCATCCTGCCGCGGCCACAAGCATTATGGCCGCCGTAAATGTATATATGAGTTTGCGTGGATTCATTCTTGTTCGGTTTTACTGTCGGCAGACGTTTCTGTTGGACGGATAACGCTATTGTCAAGAGGCTCGTTTCCGGAAGTTTTTTTCTTTCTTTTCGGGCGCATGAACTTTGGCAGCATCTGGCTCAGGCGTTGCAGGCGGCGCTTGTAGACGAAGCCGACGCCGGTCTGTGTCACTTCGCCCTCGAGAATCGACTCGTATCCTGTGTGGCGGAACAATTTCAAGAGCATTGTCTGCTGTTTGTTGAGATAATATTCGAATGAAATGTCGTTGATGAGATTTTGAGAGAAGTTTTCGTCGGTGTTGGCGTCGGTGCTGTAATTGCCGCCGACTACTACACGGAAGCGGTCGTTGAACAGCGATTTCGACACTTGATAGGAATACGACATTGTGGTCGAGGATGCTCCGTCGACAGTGCGGTCATACTGGTCGATTCCGAATTGCAGGTCTACGCCCTTGATGTTGTTGGCCGCCCAGTTGTTGATTTGCGACGTGAGGAACGAGAACAGCGGGTTGGCGCTTAGGTTGGCGTTTCCTTTTGTGCCCGGCCCTGTATACATATTATATAAGAGCATGTTCATGGCCTGGTTGGCGCGTTGCTCGGCGCTCATCGATTGCAGTTCGTTGGCGATGGTTATGTCGTCGTTGGTGGCAAGGTCGAATTTCACGTCCATCCTGTCGAGTGTGCCCGTGACGCCGAGCAGGATGTCGAAGTTGACAAGCCGCGAGTTCTGTCCCTGTTGCGTCACGTTGGCCTTTACCACGTCGGTGGCGTGTACGTTAAGCACGGGGTTGAACATGTCGCCGTTGAACGCCACATAAGAGCCGGCATCGAATTTGAACTCTTTCTCCGACCCGATTACGGGTATCGTGTATCGGGCGAAGCCGCCGTCGATATTTATTCTGCCAATGACACGGCCGTCGGAAACCGGCGTCTGGGTGTATTGCACCGAGCCGTTAGGCATGATTTGCACTTTGTCGCGCGCGCTTGTGGGAAGGTCTACGTTGATTGTGGTTCCGTTTTGAATTGTGAGCAGGGCATCGATGTTGAGCAGCATCTCGGCCTCGGCTATTGAGTCGGCGGCAATCACGGCGGTAGTGTCGTTGAAATTGACAAACTTAACCATGTCGGTCTGTTGCCGCGAGGTGATTTCAGAGGCTTCCTCGGTCATCACATATGTCACATTGGTGCCCGACATCACTTTTACGTCGGCATCAATATTGAGCAGGCGTGTCGAGCCTTTCACCGTGGCGTCAAGCCCCAGATATGCCTTGCCGTAAATGTCGGCTCCGCGGGCAGCCCGGGTGGTGTTTACCACCATCATGTTGTTTGCTGCAAATTTCAGGTCGAGTTTTGGCGCGCTTATATCTGACATGTCGACGCGTCCGGAAATAGTAAGCGGATTCTCGTTCACGCCGGATATGGCGAAGTTGTTGAAGGTGACCACGTTGTCGACAACGGGGATATCGACGTCGGAAAAGGCGTATTCGGTTCCGGTCATGGCCACTTTCACTGCTGTGGAGTCAAAGTCGATGTTGCCGTTGAGGAGTGGACGCTTGCTGTCGCCCGACACTTGCATCGAGCCGTTCAATGTGCCTCGCAGGCGCATCATGTCGGCCGGCAGGAATGGATTCACTGTGGCCAGTGGGAAATGAATCACCGAAAGGTCGAGGTTGAAAGGCGAGGTGGCCGTGGAGTCGTTGAGCGCGCCGGCAAGGGTTATGCTTTTTTTGCCGTCGACCATCAGGTCGGCGCTTGCGCGCACGGTGCCGCCGGTGTTTGTCGAGAGGTTGACGTCGGCCAGGAGGGTGGCGACACGCTGGTTGTCGTAGAAAAAGTTGTCGAGGCCTACTGTGCCCGAGCCGTTAATGTTGGCGGCTCCGTCCCAGTTAATGCGCATGTTGGCCGACAGGTCGCCGCTCATAGGCGGAGCAAACGGGTTTATGGCAATCCAGTCTTGAATGTGGATGTCGGTGATTTTAAGGATAATGTCTTCCTGAGCGTGGCCGGTGGAATCGTTTTCGGCGTGCAGGGCATTGTGCTCGGTGTATAGGTCGAGTGCCGAATTCTCACCTTTCATGCGCAGGTTGGCGTCGATATGGCGGGTATAGAAATTGTAGGAAATGAAATTGTTGAGGTTTACCTGCCATTTCTTGTAGCCGATGGTAGGCTGGAGGGGGAACAGGCGGGCGTTGACCACCGAGTCGGATAGCATGGCAATGGCACCGATATCAAAGCCGGTCTTGCCAAGATTGTTCTGCTGCGACAGGCGCAGGCCAAGACGGTTGGTGTTGATTAGGGCGTCGGCGCGGACGTGGGCCCATTCGTCGAGATTGCCGGGGCGGTTGTCCACTCTTGCGTTCAGCCGCAGTTTGTCGCCGGCCTGGTCTATGTTCATGCTTATGGTGTCGAGCCGGGCCGACCCGGTGTTGAATTCATATATATGTCCTTCGAGGCCGAGCACAGAGTCGTTGGAGGCCGACAGGTCGATTGCGTTGAGGGCCATGCGGCTTTCCGAAAGGATGTCGTTTATAAGATTGTCGTTTCCGCCCTTTATGTCGATGTCGAAGCCGGGAAGGGCACGCTGTATTTCGTCAAAATTGACTTTGCGGCTGGCAATCTGTGAGTCGATTATCGCGCCGGCATTGGCAAATTTTGCTCCAAGTGAGTCGAGCGAGCCATAGATTTGTGCGGTGGCATGCAGGTCGCGGTTGTCGATTATAAGATTCGAGAGCGAGTCATTGGCCGAGAATGTGGCCTTCACATCGGTTATGTCGATGTCGCCGACATCTTCTTTCAGATAGATTTGGGGGATGTAAAGGTCGGCATCGAGCCTGCGCATGTCGGACGAGATTTTTGCGTTGCCCGACATTTTTGTTGTCAGCACAGCCGGGTTGGCCATGAGATTCAGCGCGTGAAGGTCGATATGGCGGCCGTCGAGCGAGTAAGCCCAGTCATACTCGTTGCCTGCGAGGTTGCCGTTGGCTTTCAGGTCGAGGTTGAGATTTGTTGTGTTGCTTCCGATTTCTACATCGGCCATGCCGCCATTGAGATTTGCATCAAGGGTTATGCCGCGATAGTCGTATTTGTTATACACGGCGCTTTCTACATTGGCCGATGCCGTGAGCGACGTCTCGGGCTTGAAGAAATCAAAACCTTTGCCCGAGGCCTTGGCTTGCATCGTTACTTTTCCAACCCCGAGGTCGGGCATGAAGGCTTCAACCGGGAAGTCTGTTGCCGCAAGGTCGAGGCTATATCCGTCGGAGTGCCGGAGATAGTCGGCGTCGAGCGCGAGTTTGCCGTCGAGTGTGCGGGCATCGAGTGTCGCCGTCATTTCCATGGGATTCATGAGCATGCGGGCCCGCAGGGTCATGGGCGGTATGCGGATTCCCGAGCCGGGCTCCATCACGGCATCCACGATGCTTTTCACGTCGAAAATCTGTCCGCGCATGTCGATATTTCCTCCGAAGTTATCCGGCGAGAATATGTTGGCGAGATAGCCCGCGCCGGAAAGCGTGACGCATCGGTTCATGCCAAATTGCAATTCGGCGATATTAAGGCGCGATGGGTTGCCCTCTGTGTCGATTTTTACTTCGGCCGTCTGGGCGCCGGAAAAACCGGATAGATAAGGGACGAACGCCGGGAACATTTTCCGGAGATCGGCCACGGATATTTCGCCGGAGGCCACCAGTCTCATCGGAAGCGACGGGTCGGTGGTCATGTCCCCGATGCCAAGCATGCCGTCGGCGCTAAGTTCGGTGCCGGCGTCTGTGCCTATCTCAAATTGGCGGAAATACATCCCGGTGGAGTCCATGGCAAATGTGCCCGAGGCGTCGAGGCGTACTCCGCATCGCTCTGTCGCGCTTAGCGTCAGAGGCAGCGAGATTGTCGTGGCCTGATTGTAGAAATGAGACACGGCAAGGTTCATGCTGTCGGCCTGGATGTAGGCGAAGTCGAGTCCGGGCAGGGGGGCGACGCCCTGTGTGGTGTAAAGCCCTGACGAGCGGTCGAATCTGATGGAGTCGATTTCCACTGTCCATGGCGCAGAGGCCGATGTCGATTCCGGAACGACCGGCACTGAGGCAATAGTCGCTGAATCGGGCGCGATGTATGTGGCGTCGAGCCCCGAGCCGGTGAAGGTTCGCAACCCTATCGTCTGAGCCTTCATGTCGATGCGTCCGTCGGAGAGAACGGCCTCGTCTATCGTGGTGCCCAAGGAGTCGATCGACGGGAGCAGATGCAGTTTGTATTTGAAATCATGCAAGGCGAGCCGTCCCAGCGAGATTGTCATATCTGTGGGTTCCGACACAGGAGAGGGGGCTGTGGTGGTGTCGGGGCGGATGGTCATGTCCACACATCCGCCGTTGATAGTGCCGTTCTCGATGTTGATTGCCATCGATGCCAGGCGCACCGAGGCGGGCTGCAATTTAAGTTCGCGGGCGCGTATGCTCATCTCCATAATCGAGTCGGCATTTCCCATCTTGTAAGTAGCGTCGTAAAGGGCTGCGCGGCTCACGTCGGCTGTGCCGTAAAGCAGGCTCCACGGATTAATTTCCACTCGTGCGCTTCGTGCGGCAACAAGAGTGTCGCCGTTGGAGGCAAACATAAGGCCGGCAAGTTTCACATCCATGGGAAAACGGATGTCGAGCGTGTCGAGCCGTGCCTCTATGCCCGGTTCTTTATTCAGCCGTGTGAGCAATTCTGTGCGGATTGTGTCCTGAATACGGGGCGAATAGAGCAAGAAAACAAGCCCTGTAAACAGCAATATTATGCCCAGCAGGATGAAACAGAGCACTTTGATTGTCTTTCCGAATATTCTTAATATCCTCTTCACTCTCCAAATATATTTAAGTTGAAACTACAATTTTAACAATTGGTAGTTAAAAAAGTTGAAACGGCTACAAAAATACTAACTTTTTCACGACCGTGAACATTAAAACGGTTAAAAACGTTGATTATGCAGATTAACAAAATTTCAACTATGGCACAAAATCAAAAATCAATCAAAGGCACCCGCACCGAGAAGAATCTCGTACTCGCCTATCTGTCGGAATCCACGGCATATACCCGTTACACTTATTATGCCCAGCAGGCTGAAAAGGAATCTTATTTCCCCGTCTCGGTAATCTTCAACGAAACTGCGGCAAACGAACTCCGTCATGCAAAGGTTTTCTTCAAAATGCTTGAAGGCGGACATATCACTGTCGAAATCGGCGCCGACGCCGGCGTTATCGGCACAACAGCCGAAAATCTCGCCACGGCAATCGCCGAGGAACACGCCGAAGGCGTAGAGCAGTACAAGCACGCCGCCGAGGTGGCCCGCGAGGAAGGCTTCGACGAAATCGCCGAGCATTTCGAGGCTATCGCCACCATCGAACACCACCACCAGATGCGTTTCGAACGCTACCTCAAAATGGTAAAGGAAGGCACTCTCTGGAAACGCGAGAAACCCGTGCGCTGGCGTTGTCTCGTATGCGGATATGAATTCACAGGCACAGAGCCACCAAAGACCTGCCCCGCATGCGACCACCCCTATCAGCACTACATGGCTATCGACGACGCATATTAACAATTAAACATAAACAGAAGGAGGTTGTTGGTTAGAAGCAGCCTACTTTTAAATTAAAATATATACTACTATGAATTGGATTAAAGCAACAATAATAGCCGGAGCCGGCGGTTTTGTCGGCACGTGCATGCGTTTTCTCTCGGAGAAATTCGGAGCGGCAGTCTACGGCGGCGCTTTCCCGTTGGGAACGTTCATTGCCAACATTCTCGGTTGCCTTTTGATAGGCATTTTCTACGGCTGGGCCTCGAACCGCGCATGGTTCAATAAAAAATGGAACCTCTTCCTCATCACCGGCCTGTGCGGCGGCTTCACCACCTTCTCGTCGCTGTCAGACGAATGTACATCCCTTATCGATGCCGGCAACGACGCCACATTCTGGCTCTACCTCCTTGCATCGCTTGTGCTCGGTGTGCTGGCAGTAGCCGCCGGCATAGCCATGGTGCCCAAGAAACCCGCAGGCGAAACTGCATAACAATTGTTGAACTCAAAAAGACACAATCATGATAGAATCAATGATAATAGCAGGCATTGGCGGATTTTTCGGCACCTGCGGAAGGTATCTCACAGGCGTGGCCGCCAAACGCATGTTCAGCGGATCGTTTCCCGCCGGCACTTTCATCGTCAACATCGTAGGTTGTTTCCTCATCGGCATATTTTTCGGCCTTTGGGGTCGCCACGAGATGGACGCAGCCGTCAAGGCTTTGCTCATCACAGGCTTCTGCGGCGGCTTCACCACCTTCTCCTCATTTAGCCACGACCAGCTCAAACTCCTGCGCGAAGGCAAATACCTCACCTGGGGCCTCTACCTTGTCCTCACCGTAGTCCTCGGCCTTGCCGCCGTCTACGCCGGCATGGCCTGCATCGGATAGAGCATATAATCCTGACGTAAATGGCGAAGATTAAAAAGATTTCGTAAAAAATTACGCGTTAATTCCCGTTAATTATCCATTAACCAGAATTAATGGTTGATTCACGACAATTAACGTGAAAAATCTTCGGATTTAATGTATATTTTAGAGGTTTTGGACGAGCCATTGTCCAGAACCTCTTTCTCCAATATCTTCCTATCTGAACCATATTCGTTTTTTGACCGTGACATAGACACAACTGTAATATTCCTCTACTATTTTACAGGCATATGAAAAGGTGCCTTGATTTCGTCTGTGTATGATTCTTCAAAAATAGGAATAATAACTATTCCTCCATGAATTCATTTGATTAAAATTTTCTTTGTTAATGAATTGCGTGGTGATATATATTTTAGTATAATGTAAGGGCTACGTATGTTATCGATGGGAATTTCTTCATTACCGGTTATCAATTTTGAAAAGAGAAAAATACCTTGTCCATCATATATGGTAATATTTGCGGTATCGTAATTCTCAATATACAGTCTTCGGTTTCGAACGTGGATGCTAACCGGGGACGATTCTATATCCTCTATATTGGATGCTCCCGTTAATATTTCTAAATCGGATGGCTTTATATAATCATTTATAAAATATATTGCTGAGAAAATAGATGAATCATCTTCGAATAAAATTCGAACTCTAAAATATGTATTCCAATGAATATTCTCTTTTTCTATATTTATATATGGGGCGCCATCTATGGAATATGGCGTTTTGCTTGAGAAAAAAATATAATTATGATTATATTGGTATGGACTCGTACGCTCAAATATTAATTCTTTCGCATTTTCGGGAATGGATATTGAGCATGTTAAGGTTCCTGCGCAGTCAAATTTAGATTGACTCTTATTGAAAAGTTCGTAAGAGTAATTAATGTCTGTTATTGCTATTTCAGATATATTTTCTTCTTCCGTTTGTTGCGTATTCACATTTGCTTTTACACATGTTGGCGACAGATACAAAACAATAAATATAAATAAACTATTTAATGTGAATTTTTGAAATATTGTATAGTCCATTGTCCAAAACTTCTTTTTTTATGTATATGCCGGGTTGAAATGTTTTGTCCGAAAAATCCGTGGGCGTGCCATCAAAGACGATATGGCCATCGATGGCATATAGTTGAATCTTCTGCGTTTGTGCGGATAATGACGTGTCGGAGACAGAGGCGTTGCCGTATGATGGCGCAAACTCCAATGTTTTCCTATCTGAGCCATATTCGTTGTTTACCGTGACATAGACCCAACTGTAATTTAAGGTGGTAATGTTGCCTGTTTTTACATGAGCGAAGTCAGGTTGCTCAAACCGGTAATTTCTAAGCGATGTGTTGTCTTCCTCCTCGATTTCGACAGTGACATAATCGGCTCCGGAATATTTTACGTCAAACGTAAGATAAAACGCATAATCGCCCTCGTTTATGACAGATAGATTCTCAATGGCGATAATCGACGGCTTTAAATCTTGATCAATTAACGCGTGAAGATTAATAATCCCCAATAATATAATAGCAGTGAATGTCGAAAAAAATCTCATAATAGGTGCCGAAATAATATTTATTGCAAATATAATATCGTAACTGTATAAATTAAAATAATACAGTGTAAAAAAATGTTAAATATAATTTCGTAAGCACAAACTGAAAAAGTCGGAACATAGAATCGCGTGAGCGATTCAAGAAAGTAGCCCCGGGTGTAGCGTCAGCGGAACCCGGGGTGTGTTGAATAGGATAAACATGGTAATGGAGCGAGCGACAGCGTAGTGTTCTACATCTCGGGCGGCATTTTCGAACGCTCCGGCCGGCCTCCGCTCCATTACCGACATTTGGCGACAATCGATTTCCGTGGGTTACGGCCGAGGCTTCGCCACGCCCTCACCCACGGCTATTGTCTTGAAGCGCATACGCGCTTCTACCACATTGCCATCGCTTATTTGAACGGCAGTGTACGGCTCGTGCGTCCGCAGATGAACGATTGATTATCAATCAAATACCAATATGATTTCCCGGACGCACGGGCCGTACGTCCCTACTTTTTGGTATTTTGACACACTCTCTTATTGTTTCAGAGGGGATTGGTGTTTATTTTGTGATGCGGATGTTGCGGAGGAGGATGTCGGCTTCGTACATGGCGGAGAATTGAACGACGATGGGGTCGCCGGAGGCTACGGAGGAGGTGTCGAGGCGCACGGAGCCTTTCGTCCATTTGCCGGGAACGAGGCGCACGGCGGTGCCGTCGGCCATGTATTCCTCGTCGGTGTTTCCGGCCATGATCACGAGGTCGTCGGTGCCGTTGATTTTCGATGCGGGCTTCACCTCAAATTCGACGGTGACGGCGTCGGTGTCGAAAAATTCGGGCGTTTGCAGGAAGCCGTCGCCAATCTCGAAGCCAATGAATATGGCGCCACCGGCCTGTTTGAGGCCTTCGCCGCCGAATCCGGCCTTGCCGCCCATCATCTCGGCCGGTGCCACCATGTTGTCGTCGACTTCGATGGCTATGGGTGCGCTTTCCGAGCCTTTGCAGAATGAGAATGTCTCGTCGAGAATCACCTCGCCGCCCGATGTGGCGTTGGCCTTGAAGTCGCGCACGTTGTCGTGGCTTTTCTTGCCGGGAGCCAGTTCTTTCTTTTCCACATTTACATTAGTG
>CANRZQ010000073.1 GCA_947644475.1 uncultured Muribaculaceae bacterium | reverse complement strand
CTCCACAACTCCACCTCTTCCCAACACCCCAACTCCCCAACTCCCGTTGCCGTAGGCGTCGACTTCGCACCCGATGCCATCCCCGGGGAATATGTCGTTGTCACCGCCGAGACCACAAATGCCCCGGCAGAAATCAAGGGCAAAATCATGCAACTCGACGGCAGCCGCCCTGTCATAGCCCGGCTCTCATATCCGTCGGGGCGCACTCTCGCCGACGTAACGATAGCCGCATCCGTCGACCTTGGCAAACTCCTGCTCGAGCATCTCGTCGACGGCATCTGGATCGACGCGCCGCATCTGCCCGCCGAGGCACTGGCGTCGCTCTCACTCTCAATCATGCAGGCCACGCGCCGCCGCATTTCAAAAACGGAATACATAGCCTGCCCCGGGTGCGGACGCACGCTCTTCGACCTGCCTGCCGCCCTGCGCACTGTGCGCGAGGCCACATCGCATCTTCCCGGCCTGAAAATTGCCGTGATGGGATGCATCGTCAACGGCCCCGGCGAGATGGCCGACGCCGACTATGGCTATGTCGGAGCCGCCGCCGGCAACGTAAGCCTCTATAAAGGCAAACAGTGCATGGTAAAGAACATCCCCACCGACGAGGCTCTGCCACGTCTAATTCAACTTATAAAAGACAATGGCGACTGGACCGACCCCGAATGAGGTGACGCTCTCGGTGCTTCCCTCGGGGCTGCGCGTGGTCACACGCCGGTGCGAGGCCGCCGTGGAGCACTGCGGCATAGTGGCAGGCGTCGGCTCGCGCGACGACGACGAACAGGCGCCCGGCATGGCTCATTTCGTGGAGCATACCATTTTCAAGGGCACGGCCCGGCGCTCGTCGTCGAGAATAATCAACCGCATGGAAAGCGTGGGCGGCGAACTCAACGCCTACACCACCAAGGAAGAAACCGTGGTATTCACCGTGGCCCCGTCAGGCAACGCCGACCGCGCCCTCGAACTTGTGGCCGACCTCATCACCGGGTCGCAATTCCCCGAAAAGGAACTTGAAAAGGAGCGCGACGTGGTGTGCGACGAGATAGACAGTTACCTCGACTCTCCGGCCGATGCCGTGTTCGACGACTTCGAAGACATCATTTTTGCCGGAACGCCCCTGGGGCACAACATCCTGGGTACAAAAGAGGCCGTGCAGTCGTTCTCGCCGGAACAATGCCGCGAATACCTGCGCAGATTCTACACCGCGACAAATATTGTGGCCTTCTATTCCGGTCCGCTCGCCCATGACAAGGCCGTGGCCAAGGTGGAAAAATATTTTTCCTCGCTGCCATCAACGCCTTCCCCCATGCGTGTAAAGGCCGACATAAGGCCCGTCGTGTTCAACGACACGCGCAACATAGGCTCCCACCAGGCCCACACGGTGATGGGCGCCATTTTGCCCGACATGCACTCTCCCGAGCGATATGCCTACGCCCTGCTGTCCAACATCCTTGGCGGCCCGGGCATGAACTCATCGCTTAACGTGGCCCTGCGCGAGAGGCGCGGGCTGGTGTATTCTGTGGAGGCATCCTCGTCGTTCCTTTCCGACACCGGCCTGTTCACCGTCTACTTCGGCTGCGACCCCGACGATGCGGCGAGGTGCGCGCGTCTTGTTTCCGACACAATCCGCCGCACAGCCTCCCTTACCGAAACACGGCTGCAACTCGCCAAAAAGCAATACATGGGCCAGATGACCGTTGCGCGCGACAACCGCGAGAACGTCATCATTTCCGCCGCACGCAACGCCTTATACTACAATAAAGTATTTTCATTCCTTGCTGCTTTCGACAGAATTTACTCCGTAAGCCGTGCCAATATCGAGGAAGCGGCGACAAATTTGTTAAACTTAAATAAGTTAACTTTTCTTTAATGAAAATCGACGAGCGATATATGCGAAGGGCTCTCTCGCTTGCCCGGAACGGCATGCTGCATGCCTCGCCCAACCCGATGGTAGGGGCTGTGATAGTGGCTCCCGACGGGCGCATAATCGGCGAGGGATGGCATCGCCGGTGCGGCGACGCACATGCCGAGGTCAACGCCGTGAGGGCGGTCGCCGAGGCCGACCGTCCGCTGCTGCGCCAATCCACAATCTACGTCACCCTCGAGCCTTGCGCCCACTGGGGGCGGACCGGCCCATGCGCCCAACTCATTATCGACGAAGGAATTCCAAACGTTGTGGTAGGCACCGCCGACCCCTTCTCGAAAGTAAACGGCAAAGGCATCTCGATGATGCGCGACGCCGGCATACATGTTGAAGTCGGTGTCCTCGAAAAAGAATGCCGGAGCCTCAACTGCAAATTTTTCACCGCCCACACCCTCGGCCGCCCGTTCATCACCCTGAAATGGGCACGCAGCGCCGACGGCTGGCTCGACTGCCGCCGCGACCCCGGCCAGCCCGCCGCCGAAATATCCACACCGGTCACTCGTGTGCTTGTCCATCGCCTGCGCGCCACCCACGACGCCATCCTCGTTGGCTCCGGCACCATCGTGCTCGACCGTCCGCATCTCAACGTGCGGCACTGGGCCGGCCGCAACCCTCGCCCTGTGATACTCGACCGGCGCAAACGTTTCTTCTCCCTCGATTACATATCGCTCGCCGACCCCATAGTCTTTACCGACGACAACACCCTCGAGGATAAATTGAAATGGCTCTACTCCCGCGGCATCACCTCCGTGCTCGTGGAAGGCGGCTCGAAAATGCTCCATTCTTTCATCCGTGCCGGCCTATGGGACGTGATGCGCGAGGAAATAGCCGAAGGCCTCATTCTCGGCGATGAAGGCTCGGCCCATGCTCCTTCGCCGGGCGACGCCACTTTGTTGGAAAGTGTTAAAATCGACGGAAACATCATTAATATATATTCGCAAAACAGCCTCGTTGACGTTAAAAACTTATAAAATTCGGATTTTTATCCACTTTTGTTGCAAACTCTTTGCCTATTTGCCGACGAAAGTTTAAATTTGCAGTTTGAAAACTAAAATCAATCGATACTGATTCAGTCACAATGTTGAAAAATCTTTTCATAGCATCAATCATAGGTCTCGGAGCCTTGGCTTTCTACTCTTGTAATTCCGACTCCGACTCACAATACACCTACGAGGAATCGTCGGCTGTGGCGGTAACTGCCTTTTCTCTCAACGACAACAAAAAAGTGCTCGACTCGCTCTCCAACGTCTTTTTCTCAATCGACCTCGTCACTGCAAATATTTTCAACGCCGACTCCCTCCCTTACGGCACAAACGTGAGCCGCCTTGTGCCCTCGATCACCGCATCTGCCGGTGCCTCGCTCGTGCAACTCGAATTTCCCCGTCCCGGAAAGAGCGACTCGATTGTGAATTATCTCACCAACTCCACCGACTCGATTGATTTCTCCAACGGCCCCGTGAAACTGCGCGTACGCTCCCAAAGCGGCGCAGTGGAACGCGTCTACACCGTAAAAGTCAACGTCCATGAGGTAAAGCCCGACTCTCTCTGCTGGAAAGAATTTACAAGCGGCTCCATCACATGGCAGCATCCCACACTTGCAGCAAGAGGCGCGGCTCGCTGCGGCGACACTTTCTACGTGCTTTCAGCCGCCGACAACGGAGCGGCATATGAAATGCTCTCGTCTACCGACGCATTTACGTCCAACTCGGCTTCCGTGGCTGTGGATTTCTCCGGCTTCACCCCCGACGTGGAATCGCTCACAGGCACCGACAACGCCCTTTACATCCTCGCCTCCGACGGACGCCTCATGAAATACAACACCGGCGGAAACTGGGCCGATACCGGCAACCGTTTCCATGCGCTCTATGGAGCCTACGGCAACGATATCTTCGGCTCTGTATACGACGAATCAGGCTGGTACATAAAGGCTTATCCCTCGGGCAAGGAATATTCGCTCCCCGCCGGATGCCCTGTGGAGGCCACATCTCAACTCTGCCTCTACACCCTGCCAATGGCCGAATCGCCCATGGCCGTGATGCTCGGCGGACGCACTGCCGAAGGACGCCTGTCGGCAGAGGCTTGGGGATTCGACGGCTCTTCATGGGCCATGATTTCCACAAAGACCATCCCCGAAGGCCTTGAAGACATGGTTCTTGCCGATTACGACCTCTTCAACGTGCCCTCATCCACATGGAGCCCTGTGCAATTCCCCGCTCTCGTGGCCTTCGGAGGCCGACGCGCCGACGGCACTGTCAACCGCACCGTATATTACACCTACGACCTCGGCATGACATGGCGCAAGGCTCCCGTCCTGATGCAACTTCCCTCCGACGTGCCCTCGTTCTACGGCAGCCGCGCTTTCGTGTTTGCCACCACATCCAAGGCAAAAGCCCGTTCGTCGATGCTTTCCTATTTCAATGTAAAAGGCATGCCGGCCGGCACAATGGAAATAATGCCCATGCGCTCGCGCGCATCTGCCCCCATCACCGAATGGGATGTCCCTGCAATATATTTCTTCGGCGGACGCTACGTCTCCGGCGATGCAATTCCCTCATGCTGGCGCGCCCTGCTCACACGCTACACATTCAAGCCCGTGCAGTAGCAAACTTCCAAACTACCCCATCCCCTCCCCGCTTGAAAATCAGAATCCGAAATATTATCCTCATCACCCTATGCCTATTGGCCGCATCCCTCCACGGACGCGCCCAGGAAAACATATATAAATTCGACATCGGGGCATCTCTGGGCATGAGCGGCTATCTTGGCGATGCCAACACTTCATCGCTGCTCAAACACCCCGGATTTGTAGGCGAAGGATCGTTCCGTTACATTGCCAACGCGAGATGGGCCATAAGAGCCACGCTCGGCATGCTCACCCTCAGCGGAAACACCGAGGACATGACCAATGTCAACCCCGGCGGAGCGCACTACTCGTTCTCTTCAACCGTATACGACCTCGGCGGTCGCGTCGAATTCAATTTCCTTCCTTACGGCATCGGGGAGACATACAAGAAACTGTCGCGCATATCGCCCTACCTCACAGTTGGCGCAGGAGCGTGCCTTTCTTCATCGGGAGGCGAGACTGCCGTTGCCCCCACACTTGTAATGGGTGCCGGCGTTAAATTCAAACTGAAACCACGGCTCAACCTCATGGCTGAATTCACCATGACCAAAGCATTCGGCGATAAAGTCGACGGCCCGTACCTCAACGACCTCACCGGAATAAAAACTAATTTTTTCAAGAACACCGACTGGTACTCACGCCTTACTGTCGGTTTCTCCTATGAATTTGGCGAACGTTGCACAACCTGTCATTATGTCGATTGAATCTAAAAATACAGTTCACGGCTCCAAACCGATTCCCGCCCATGTTGCCATAATCATGGACGGCAACGGCCGTTGGGCCAAGCAACGCGGACTCGACCGTTCGGCAGGCCACGTCGAAGGCGTGAACACCGTGCGCCGTATCACCGAGGCTGCCTCCCAAATGGGAATCCGCTTCCTTACGCTCTACACCTTCTCAACCGAGAACTGGAACCGCCCCAAAGCCGAAGTCGACGCCCTGATGAGCCTGGTTGTGATGGCTATCGAACGCGAGACTCCCGACCTCATTAAAAACAATGTGCGCCTGCGCATGATTGGCGAGACCGACCGCATTCCCGCCGACGCTCTCGCTCGCCTCAACCAGTGCATCGAAGAAACTTCACACTGCACCGGCCTCACCCTTATCCTCGCCCTCAGCTACTCCTCCCGCTGGGAAATCACCGAAGCCGTGCGCAATATCGCCCGGCAGGCTGCCGACAGGCTCATCGATCCCGCCGACATCACCGCCGACACTATATCGGCCAATCTCGCCACCGCAGACTATCCCGACCCCGACCTGCTCATACGCACAGGCGGAGATATGCGCGTATCCAACTTCCTGCTCTGGCAGATTGCTTATTCCGAACTTTACGTAACACCTACATACTGGCCCGATTTCGGTGCCGACCAATTCATTGAAGCCATCGACGCTTTCTGCGGACGCGAACGCCGGTTTGGCCTCACAAGCGAACAAATCAACCAAGCCCTATGAAATTTTTTCGTCGTAAAATAAATCTGATCCTTTCCCTCTTGTTGATTGCAATCGGTGCCGTCGAGGCCAAGGCGCAAACCGCCCCAACCGACACGATTTACGCCCCGAACGTGCTGTTCAACGGTATGCCGCGGACTTATGAGATTGCAGGCATCCGCGTCACCGGCGCTCCGAACTACGACGATTTCATCATCCTCGGATATTCAGGACTCAAAGTTGGCGACCGCCTCGAGATTCCCGGCACCGAACTCACAAACGCCGTGAAGCGCCTCATGCGTCAAGGCCTGTTCTCGCAGGCTCAGGTCAAGGTCGAGAAAACTTACGGCGACCGGGCCTGGCTCGAGATTGCCCTCCGCACCCAGCCCCGTATCTCAGAAGTGAACTATCTCGGCATGAAAAAAGGCGAACGCGACGACATCAAGGAACGCCTCCAGCTCATGAAGGGCAACCAGATCACTCAGAACATCGTAAACCGCGCCGAGCAAATCGTAAAGCAGTACTACTCGCAAAAAGGCTTCGGCAATGCCGATGTACGCATCAATCTTCACGAGGACCTCAGCCACCAGAATGAGATGATTGTCGACATCGTGGTCGACCGTCACGACAAGGTAAAGGTACACAAGATTTATATCGATGGCAACGAAGTGCTGTCCGACAACCAGTTGCAGCGCACAATGAAGAAAACCAACGAGAAGAACAAACTCCTCAACCTCTTCCGTCAGAAAAAATTCGTCGAGCAGGACTATCACGACGACCTTAACCGTATAATCGAAAAATACAACGAGAAAGGCTACCGCGACGCTAAAATCGTGGCCGACTCCGTCGTTCCCTACAACGATAACCTCGTCGACGTCTACATCTCCATCGACGAAGGCGACAAATACTATATCAAGGACATCAACTGGGTGGGCAACACCGTTTACCCCGCCGATGTGCTCAACGCCTACCTCGACATGCGTCCCGGCGATGTCTACAACCAGAAACTGATGAACAAGCGCCTGTCAGAGGATGACGATGCCGTCTCCAACCTTTATATGGACCAAGGTTACCTTTTCTATAACCTCGTGCCCATCGAACGCGAAATATCGGGCGACTCCATCGCTCTCGAAATGCGAATCATCGAAGGCCCTCAGGCAAGAATCAACAATGTAATAATCAACGGCAACGACCGCCTGTACGAAAAAGTCATCCGCCGCGAACTCCGCGTAAAACCCGGCCAACTTTTCTCCAAATCCGACCTCATGCGCTCGGCACGTGAAATCGCTCAGACCGGACACTTCAACCCCGAAAACATGGACATCCGTCCCGAGCCTAACGAAGAAAACGGAACTGTCGACATTATCTTCGGACTCGAATCTAAGGCAAACGACCAGATTGAATTCTCGATGGGCTGGGGCCAGACCGGCATCATCGGCAAACTCGCGCTCAAATTCACCAACTTCTCAATCAAAAACCTCTTCCACCCCTCCACCTACCGAGGCATCATCCCCCAAGGCGAAGGCCAGACATTCACTGTATCGGCGCAGACCAACGCCCGCTACTACCAGGCCTACTCCGTATCGTTCCTCGACCCGTGGTTCGGCGGCAAACGCCCCAACTCGCTCTCTGTATCTGCCTATTACAGCCGTCAGACCGGTGTAAACTCGTCATACTACAACTCTCGCTGGCAAAACCCCTACGCCTACGGCTATGGAGGCTACGGCTACGGTTATGGCTATGGCAACAACTACTACAACGACTACTACCAGAACGCCTATCAAAACGCTTACGACCCCAACAAAGTGCTCCAGATGGTAGGCGTGAACGTCGGCTTCGGCAAACGCCTCAAATGGCCCGACGACTACTTCACATTCACAGCCGAACTCGGATACAACTGGTACTACCTCAAAAACTGGGAATACCTCTATTACATGAACAACGGTACGTCGAACGCCATCGTGCTCGGCCTCACCCTCTCGCGCACATCAATCGACAACCCTCTCTACACCCGCAGCGGCTCATCATTCTCTCTTAACGTCCAACTCACTCCCCCCGCATCCCTCTTCGGCAAAAAAGACTGGAAGAAACTCTCCGAAGAAAAAACCGAACAAGCAAAAAAAGAACTCTACCACTGGATTGAATACTGGAAAATCCGCTTCAAGTCACGCACATATACTCCGCTCGCCAACGCAAACGGCCAATGGACTCCCGTGCTCATGACACGCGCCGACATCGGCCTCCTCGGCTCCTACAACAAATACCTCAAATCACCCTTTGAAACATTCTATGTAGGCGGCGACGGCATGTCGGGCTCTTATACCTACGCAACCGAAACAATCGCCCTCCGCGGTTACGACAACGGACAACTCACCCCATGGGGTTCCGAAGGCTACGCATACACACGCTTCGGCCTCGAACTCCACTTCCCCCTCATGCTCCAGGCCTCGACCACTATCTACGCCCTCGCTTTCGTAGAAGGCGGCAACGCTTGGACCTCTGTAAAGAATTTCAACCCCTTCGAGATGAAACGCTCGGCCGGCGCCGGTGTCCGCATCTTCCTCCCCATGGTAGGTATGATGGGTATCGACTGGGCCTACGGTTTCGACCGCGCCTACGGCGAAAAAGGCGGATCTCACTTCCACTTCATCCTCGGCCAGGAATTCTAATATCCCGAATATGAAAAAAATAATCTCTATTTTATCAATCATTCTTGTTTCGACAGCCACAGCAATGGCTGCCAATGAGGCCGACTCCATCTCAACCGGTAAAAAACTTGTCGAGAACTCAAAAGAAGCAATCGGCTCGGCTGCCAAGAAAGTATCGGGCATGTTCGGCAAAATAAAAGACAAGGCGAAAGATAAAATGGGAAGCCACAAATCAGACGAATCGAAAGACAACACCTCCGGGGTGAAAAAAATTAAAATAAAGGATGAATTAGGCAGTTACGACTATTTCATTTTGCCAAAAGACTTTAAATTCAAGTCGGATGAGAAAAAAGAACTGCCTTTTAAAATAAGCGTATATGTAGACCTTAAAGACCCCGACAAGAAAAAGTATTACCGGTTTGAATATTTTTTCTATTGTTTCAATCAAGTGACGATTCCCAAGGGAGCGCAAGTATTGATACGCACGGGTAATGACAAAGTTTATAAAGCCCAAACAGTAAAGGAATATTCAAATACATCTTCGACCGGAGCAAGATACAAATTTAATCCGGTATCAAACAAGTCTGAAGTAACAGGGGTGGAAACATCATGGTCCGACCTCAACATCCTCTACGTCTTAGAAGATGGTGCGTTTGAAGACATGGTTGAATACGGTGTCAAGAAAATAAGGTTAGGAGCCTCAGACGACTACAATTTTACAGAAGATAGATTTGAAAAACTGCATACCTTCCTTAAAAACTACAATTACTCTGTAAATCTCAAAAGTGAACGGATAAAAGACTATACACCGCCGGCAGTTCGTCAAGTCCAAGAAACCACAATTCCGGATTTTTGATGCCATCAGCATTAAACAAAGTTAACATATTAAACGTTAAACCTTTTGAGACATAAACCCTCAAAAGTATAAACGATTAAATCATAGAATGATGAAAAAATTATTTCTGACATTTCTTTTGACCCTTGCGGGAATTGCTTCTGCCTCAGCGCAGAAATTCGCACTCGTCGACATGGAATATATCTTGAAGAACGTGCCCGCTTACGAAATGGCCAACGAACAACTCAACCAGCTTTCACAGCGATGGCAGAAAGAAGTCGAGGCTGTCGGCGTCGAGGCACAGAACATGTATCAGAATTTTATCGCCGACAAGGTATTCCTCACCGACGAGCAGATAAAGAAACGCGAGGAAGAAATCGTGGCCAAGGAAAAAGAAGCGACCGAACTGCGCTACAAATATTTTGGTCCCGAAGGCGAACTCTACAAAAAACGCCAGTCGCTGCTCAAACCCGTGCAAGACGACGTTTACAACGCTGTCAAGAAAGTAGCCGACGAGCGAGGCTACCAGGCAATATTCGACCGCGCCTCAGCATCCGACATCATCTATGCCTCGCCCCGCATCGACGTGTCAAACGAAGTGCTCGCCAAACTCGGATACTCCCGTTAGGAACATCCGGCTTGTGAACAAATAAGACAAAACTAAACTTAAAAACATAACCCCAAATCAATCATGATCAAAAAAATCTTGCTCGCAATCATCGTTGCACTTCCCGCAACAGTGTTCGCCCAGAAATTCGGCACAGTAAACGCCGACGCTATTCTCCAGGCCATGCCTGAGGTAACAGCAATGCAGACCACCATCTCCGAAGCATCCAAGAAATACGAAGACGAATTTGCAAAACTCCAGGAGGAGATGCAGAAAAAAATCACCGAATACCAGACGCTCGAAAAAGACACCACAACACCCGACGCTCTTAAAGAACGCCGCATGCAGGACATCCAGGAACTCGACAACAAAATCCAGCAGTTCCGCAACACCGCTTCCATGGACCTCCAGCGTCAGCAGCAGCAACTCATGGCTCCCATCGAACAAAAAGTAACCGACGCCATCAAAGCCGTAGGCCAGGAAGGCTCATACACATTCATCTTCCAAGACGGCATGGCCCTCTTCGCCGGCTCAACAGTCGAGGACGTAACCCCCGCTGTAAAAGCCAAACTCGGCCTCAAATAACATCATCTCCACTCACCGCAAAATTACGGCGGACTTACCCGAAGGTAGGTCCGCCGTAATTATATCGAGGGTGCATCAAAAAGCCTGTTTATACGGCACAAGCCGAAGTTCCCGTGCATTATTGATTAAAACAGGTGGACCGCAAGGCGGTCGAATACGGTAGGCTCGGGCGAAAGCCCGTGTTTCTAACGCATCACGAAGGTTCGACTGCGGCCGCAGTCGAATAACAACATCACACAATAACATGAAGGTGTGTCAAAATACCAAAGGTAGGGACGTACGGCCCGTGCAATGCGGTTCAAATAAGCCATCGACGTGGAGGAGAAGCGCGTATGCGCTTCAAG